>NZ_WIWK01000082.1:0-28594 GCF_009600165.1 Pseudomonas sp. FSL R10-0399 | reverse complement strand
CGAACTCTGTCCCCGCGCGCGCTCTTCAACTCTAGACCCAGTTTGCTGCGCGACAGCGCGGCGTCGAAGACGGGGCGACCCTCCTATCAAACACAAAATAAGTGACTGATTCTAAAGACCCTGTAGGAGCGAGCTTGCCTCGCGATCTTTTGATCTTGATCTAAGAGCCCTCTCCCGAAGGAGAGGGAACCGATTGGGGGATGTTGAAGATACTCGCTGTCCTGTTTGCTGCGCGACAGCGCGGCGTCGTAGACGGGGCGGCAGCTCCAAGGTAATGGGTTATTGGCTGCGCAAACGCTCTAGCAGTTTGTGCGTCGGGTAGCCGTCGGCGGGCCAGCCAAACGCTTGTTGCGCACTGCGAATCGCTTTACGGGTATTGGCGCCAATAATGCCGTCAGGGTTGCCTGCATCGAAGTTGCGCTGGCTCAGCAGGGTTTGCAATTCCATGCGCTCGGTGCGGCTCAGGGGCAGGTCGTCTTTTGGCCAGTCGCCCACTATCACCCCGCCGCCATTGAAGCGCTGCGACAGCAAACCCACCGCCAAGGCATACGATGACGAATTGTTGTAACGCAAAATGGCGCGGAAGTTATCCAGCACCAAAAACGCCGGGCCACGGTAGCCAGCCGGCAACAACAAGGTCGCGCTGAGTTCTTCGGCCCCGTCAGGTGCCTGGGTGCCTGCCGGCAGGGTTACGCCGAGCTTGCGCCATTCACTGACGCTTTTGCGCACCGCGCCATTGGCCAGCGCGTAATCGAACCCGGCAGGCAACTGAACCTCAAAGCCCCACGGCTGGCCTTGCTTCCAGCCAGAGCTTTGCAGGTAGTGGGCGGTCGAGGCCAGGGCGTCGGCTGAACTGTTCCAGATGTCGCGGCGACCATCGCCGTCGAAATCCACAGCGTGGGTTTCATAGGTGGTCGGGATGAACTGGGTCTGGCCCATGGCGCCCGCCCAGGAGCCGAGCATCTTGTCCGGCGTGACATCGCCTTCCTGAATGATCTTGAGCGCGGCAATCAGTTGGCTTTGGGCGAACTCCGGGCGACGGCCTTCGTAGGCGAGGGTGGCCAGTGAGCGAATCACCGACTTGTTGCCCTGGAAGGTGCCAAAGTTGCTTTCCATACCCCACACCGACACCAGCGCCCGGCGGTCAACACCGTAGCGTTGCTCGATGCGGCTCAGCAGTTCGGCGTTTTGCTCCAGCAGGCGCTGGCCATTGCGCACGCGCAAAGGTGACAGGGCACCGTCGAGGTATTCCCAGACCGGGCGGCTGAATTCAGGTTGGCTGCGGTCGGCCTTGATTACGCTCATGTCGGGCGTAACGCCGTTGAACGCGTTATCGAAAATAGTCGGCGAGATCCCGGCATTCAGCGCTTGCACGCGGAAATTGGCCAGCCATTGGTCAAAGCTCTGAGCGGGCTGAATGTCGGGCGTGTCAGTGCTGGCGGCATTGGTGGTAACCACCGGCGCAGCAGGCGGGACAGGCAAAGGCTGGGCATCGGCTGCGGTGGGTTTTTCTGCGCAGGCGACTAACAAGATGACGCTGGAAAAAGCAATCAGTTGGCGCATCGGCCAACGGTGTGAAGAACTTAAAGACATGCGCAGGTCCACGAAATGCAAATCAGATGCAGACCTTATCATCCCCGCTGTCACGCAGCCAGAAAGTAAAAAGCCTCCCGGTCTCTCGACTGGAAGGCTTCGCGGCGGTAGCTGCCTTTGCCTTTGGCGGGGCGTTCCTGGCGGCTGCGGAACAGGGGTTGGGCAACAATGGACTTGGCCTTGTTGGGGCGCTTGCTCATGGCTTTACTCTCGCTGGGTTAGAAAAGGCTCAATGTGAACGAGCGCAAATCATCGGCCAGTTTTTTTGAGTTGTCCAGTGCGCCCCCGCGTTGAGGATTACTCCGCTGGCAAATTCAGACGTTGCCCACACATCAGCAGCGTTAATCGGCTCAGGCTGCTCCAGGCTGACCCGGCGGCCTGGCCTTTGATCTGGGCATCAATGCGTTGCGCATCCATCAACAACTGGGCCCAGCGTTGTGCCGAATAGCGTTGCAACGCTTTGCTCATGAGTGGTTTGCGCTTGTCCCAGACCGGTGGGCGGGCCTGGCTGAAGGCTTTGTCCAGCGGGATGCCCTGGCTGTATTGCAGTGCGATGTTGGCCAGTACCCGTAGCTCACGGGCCAACGCCCACAAAATGACGGGTGGCTCGACGCCTTCGCCGCGCAGGCCTTCGAGCATGCGCAGGGCATGCGCCGCTTCGCCGTTGAGCACCGCATCGACCAAGCCGAACACATCAAAGCGGGCGCTGTCAGCCACCGCTGCCTGCACGGTTTCGACGGTGATCTGGCCATCTTCGGCCATCAGCTTGAGCTTTTCGACTTCCTGGGCTGCCGCCAGCAGGTTGCCTTCAACCCGAGCGGCGATGAGTTCGACAGCGTCCTGGCTGGCGGCCAGCCCGGCTTGTGACAGGCGCTGACGAATCCATTGCGGCAACTGGTTGGCGTCCACCGGCCAGATCTGCAAGAACTGGGTCTGCGGGCCTTCAATCAGGGCTTTGCCCCACTTGGTCTTTTGCGCGCTGCCGTCGAGCTTGGGCAGGCTGATCAGCAGCAAGGTGTCTTCGGCCGGGCGCGAGCAATATTCGATCAGGGCCGCAGCGCCTTTGTCGCCGGGTTTGCCGGAAGGCAGGCGCAATTCCAGCAGGCGCCGTTCGGCAAACAGCGACATGCTGGCGCCCGCTTGCAGCAGCGTGCCCCAGTCAAAGCTGGCGTCGGCGCTGAACACCTGGCGCTCATCAAAGCCCTGCTGGCGGGCAGCCGTGCGGATGGCGTCGGCAGCTTCTTGGCACAACAGCGGGTCATCGCCGCTGATGATGTAGACCGGCGACAGGCTGCCTTGCAGGTGTTTGGTGAGTTGAGCGGGGGCGAGTTTCATAGGGGCTAGATAGATGACGGGGCGCTTGAGCGCCCCGTATCCCTTACTTATGGCAGTTCGAGTGGCGACTGCTGAGGGGTTTCGGCTTCAGCTTTTTGCTGGGCTTCCAGGGCTGCCGCTTCTGCACGGGCCTTTTCGTCGGCCAGTGTTTGCAGTTCGGCCAGACGTGCTGGCGTCAGTTGTTCAAGGCGCAGCAGGACTTGCTGAACCAGATCGCGGTCGAGTTCCTTGCGGACCATCGAAGCTTCCTGAGTGCTACCCGCGATGTTGCCACTGTCTTGCATGAAGAACTTGCGGGCTTCAACTTTGTTCTCGAGCAACACCAGGTTGTTGTCGCCTTTGATCTGGTAGTTCAAGACCTTGGTCAGTTCGTACTCAGCGGTCGAGCCGGTGCCGGTGTAGCTGGCAGCGCGCTGGTTTTCTTGCTCATTGTTCAATACGAGCTTGTACGGTGCCGCGTCGGTGATTTTAACGCCGCTGCCTTCCAGCGCCAGGCGCAGGTCGCGAACGGTTTGGCCGTAAGCATCACGGGCGCTGAGGCCCAGCTCGGTAATGGTCAGTTGGTTGGTGCCGGTACCGCGCAGCTGGAAGCCGCAGGCACTCAACAGAACAGCGAGACCCATCACCAGCAAGTTGCGTTTGATCATGTGTAGCTCCCCTTGAAACCAGGTAGGTCGGCATTGCGACCCGAAAGGTTTTAATGGGCGCCCGGCTCAAAGGCCGGGCGCCTGTTCCAATTAGCTGGCGACGATGTTGACCAATTTACCCGGTACCACGATCACTTTGCGGATCGTCAGGCCTTCGGTAAAGCGCAGCACGTTTTCGTTGGTGCGGGCAGCCGCCTCAACCTCTTCACGGCTGGCAGCCGCAGGCATTTCGATGTGACCGCGCAGTTTGCCGTTCACCTGAATAACCAGCTGCAGGGTGTCTTGCACCAGTGCGCTTTCATCCAGGGTTGGCCAGGCGGCGTCAATGATTGCCGTGGCGTGACCCAACTGGCCCCACAGTACGTGACTGATGTGCGGCGTGATCGGCGCGAGAATCAAGGCAACCGTCTCAAGACCTTCCTGTAGCAGGGCGCGGTCCTGTTCGGTGGCTTGCGGTGCTTTTTCGAGCACGTTCATCACGGTCATTACCTGGGCAACGGCGGTGTTGAATTTGTGATGCTGGCCGACGTCCTGGCTGGCTTGCTTGATAGCCTGGTGAATGGCACGGCGAATGACCTTTTGCTCGTCATTCAGGCCGGCAACATCCAGCGCGCCCGGCAGGCCCTGGCCTACGTGAGCGTGGGCCAGGCGCCATACGCGCTTGAGGAAGCGGTGCGCACCCTCAACACCTGCATCCGACCATTCCAGGCTGGCGTCAGGTGGCGAGGCGAACATCATGAACAGACGGCAGGTGTCTGCGCCGTATTGCTCGATCATGGACTGAGGGTCGACGCCGTTGTTCAACGACTTGGACATTTTTTGCGAACCGCCGATTTCAACCGGCAGGCCGTCAGACTTCAGCGTGGCGCCGATGATCTTGGCCTTGGCGTCGCGCTCGACTTCTACGTCGTCCGGGTTGAAGTAGTCCTTGCCACCGTTGTCCAGGGTACGGAAATAGGTGTCAGCGATAACCATGCCCTGGGTCAGCAGGTTCTTGAACGGCTCGTTGGAGCTGACCAGACCTTCGTCGCGCATCAGTTTGTGGAAGAAGCGCGCGTACAGCAGGTGCAAGATCGCGTGTTCGATACCGCCGATGTACTGGTCGACCGGCAACCAGTGGTCAGCCGCCTTGCGTTCTACCAGGCCACCGTCGAAGTGCGGCGAAGCATAGCGCGCGTAGTACCACGACGATTCGACGAAGGTGTCCATCGTGTCGGTTTCGCGTTTGGCCGGTGCGCCACATTTAGGGCAGTTGCACTCGTAGAACTCAGGCATGCGCGCTAATGGCGAACCGGCGCCATCGGGTACGACGTCTTCTGGCAATACGACCGGCAGTTGGTCTTCCGGGACCGGCACGTCACCGCAGGTGTCGCAGTGCACGATCGGGATCGGGCAGCCCCAGTAGCGCTGTCGGCTGATGCCCCAGTCACGCAGACGGAACTGGGTGCGCGACTGGCCCAGGTGCTTGGCAGTCAGGGCGGCTTCGATGGCATCGAATGCGGCCTGGAAGTCCAGCCCGTCGAATTCGCCGGAGTTGATCAGCGGGCCGTGTTCGCCGTAAGCGGCCTGCCACGGTGCTGGCGACTCATCGCCTGCGCTGGTGCGGACAACGGACTTGATTGGCAGGTTGTACTTGGTGGCGAATTCGAAATCACGCTCGTCGTGCGCCGGCACTGCCATTACAGCGCCATCGCCGTAATGCATCAGAACGTAGTTGGCGACCCAAACCGGGAGCTTTTCACCAGTCAGTGGGTGTTCCACGAACAGCGAGGTGGGCAGGCCCTTTTTCTCTTGGGTCGCCACGTCGGCTTCGGCAACGCTGCCGCCTTTGCATTCAGCGATAAACGCTTGCAGCTCAGGGTTGTTTTGCGCTGCCAGGGTGGCCAGCGGGTGTTCTGCGGCCACGGCCACGTAAGTGGCGCCCATCAGGGTGTCTGGACGGGTGGTGAAGACTTTGAGTGCGCCCGCTTCGCCGATGGAAGCCTGGTCGTAGGGGAACTGCACTTCCATGCCACGGGATTTGCCAATCCAGTTGCGTTGCATGGTTTTGACTTGCTCCGGCCAGCCGGGCATGTCGTCGAGGCTTTCAAGCAGCTCATCCGCGTAAGCGGTGATCTTGAAGTAGTACATCGGGATTTCGCGTTTTTCGATCAGCGCGCCTGAACGCCAGCCGCGGCCGTCGATCACTTGTTCGTTCGCCAGAACGGTCTGGTCGACCGGGTCCCAGTTCACGGTGCCGTTTTTACGGTAGATCACGCCTTTTTCGAACAGGCGGGTGAACAGCCACTGTTCCCAGCGGTAGTAATCAGGCTTGCAGGTGGTGATCTCGCGGGACCAGTCCACCGCCAGACCCAGGCTGCACAGCTGGGTTTTCATGTAAGCGATGTTGTCGTAGGTCCACTTGGCCGGTGCGACTTTGTTTTTCATCGCCGCGTTTTCAGCCGGCATGCCGAAAGCGTCCCAACCCATGGGTTGCAGAACGTTTTTGCCGAGCATGCGCTGGTAGCGCGAGATCACGTCACCGATGGTGTAGTTGCGCACGTGCCCCATGTGTAGCTTGCCGCTTGGGTACGGGAACATCGATAGGCAGTAGTAGGTTTCCTTGCCTAGATCTTCGCTGACTTCGAAGGACTTTTGGTTGTCCCAGAATGATTGGGCGGCGGCTTCTATTTCACGGGGTTGATATTGTTCGTGCATGGCTACTTGTACTAATGAAGGGTGGCCTAATCCTCTTCAACTCACGCGGACATTTTTGTTGCCCGGTCAGGTTGGAGCAGGGGTTACAGGAAGTCCCGTAGCATACATGACCCCACTCTATCGAGGGAAACCCTGATTGCCTCATCGTTCCGTTGGTCGCGGCGGCGAGCTGGTTTTAGCAGCGCAGCTACGCTGTTGGTGGGGGGAAGAAACTTCCTTAATGAGGTGGACGGATGGTTGAGTCGCAATACAAGGCTATAAATTCGGAGGTGTTCGAGCGGCTGATTGATCGTTTGAGTGTGGCTCTTGATTCAGCAAAGACGGCAGTGCGACTGAGAAACGAACGTCCTGCCGAATTGGAATTGCGTGGTTTGAGTCGTGCCGAGTTGGAGTTGATCAACGTTTATTTAAACCGGATCGGGCGTGAGGCTGATAAACGCCTGCAAGGCAGCGGTACTGAGCAAAAAGCCCCTCAGACAGCCAAGGTCATCTGGCTCAAAGACAGGGTTAAGGGTAAGTAGGCCAGCGCGACGATTCAGGTCGGGCCCAGGTGAAGAGCGGCATTTCCTCAGGGTTGAGGTAACACGGGTTGTGATTGAGTTTTGGCCAGCCCTGTTGATGCCTCCCTTCAACCCCCTTAGGCTTCGGGCATCTATGGAGATGCTCGATGCCTTTTCGCTACTTTGTTAAACAACTTCTATTGCCTCCGGGCATCCTTCTTTTATTTCTGCTGGCGGCCTGGTGGCTGCGCCATTCGCGTCCGCGTCTGGCCGGTGCGCTGTTTGCCGTGGGCCTTGGTGGCTTATGGCTGATGAGCTTGCCGGTGATGGTGGAGTGGAGCGCCCGCGCCATTGAGCGCGAGCCTGCGCTAGCCCCAAGCGAGTGGTCGAGCTTGTCTGAACGCGCCGATGCCATTGTGCTGCTGGGCTCCGGGCGTGAGCGTGGCGATCCGGCGTGGGGCAGCGATCAGCCCACCGGGATCGGCCTGGAACGCCAGCGTTATGCGGCGCAACTGGCCAAGGCTTCGGGGTTGCCGGTGCTGGTCACGGGCGGCTTGCACTACGGCACCCCGCCGAGCGAGGCGCAGATAATGGCCGATTCGTTGCGCGAAGATTCGGGGGTTGAGGTTCGCTGGAAAGAAGAACGCAGCCGCACCACCTGGGAAAACGCGCAGATGAGTGCCGAAATTCTGTTACCGCAGGGCATCAAGCGCGTGGTGGTGGTTACCCAGGCGTGGCACATGCCGCGTTCGGTGTGGAGCTTTGAAAAGGCGGGGTTTGAGGTCGTGCCGGCGCCGGTCGGCTTTTTAAGCGTCGACAACGCCAGGCCGCTGGGCGGCTGGATGCCGGAGTACAAGTCTGTCTGGCAGTCCGGGCTGTTGCTCAACGAAGCCGTCGGGCAGATCGCCTACCCGTTGTTTTACCGCTAAGTGCGCCTCGCGATCTTTTGATCTTTAAAAGATCGCGAGGCAAGCTCGCTCCTACAGGGGGGTGGCCTTCGGTTTACACCGTCTTGGCGATGCGGCTGGTGATTAGCGCCCAGCCAATCAGCAACGCACACAGGATTGCCAGCGGCCACGAGCGCCATTGCAGGTAAGGCGTCAGGTTGTGCATGGGCACCACGTCGCCATACAGGATCCCTTGCTCGAACTGCGGGATCTGCGTGGTGATCTGCCCAAACGGGTTGATCAGCGCGGTGACGCCGTTGTTGGTTGCGCGGATCATCCAGCGGCCCGCTTCAAGGGCGCGCATCTGGGCCATCTGCAAATGTTGCAGGGGGCCGATCGAGGTGCCGAACCAGGTGTCGTTGCTGATGGTCAGCAAAATATCGCTTTGCGCGGCCAGCCCAGCGACAAAGTCCGGGTACACCACCTCGTAGCAAATCAGCGGGGCAATCTGGTAACCCTTGGCTTGCAACATGGGTTGGTCGGCAGGCCCGCGGGCAAAGTCTGACATCGGCAGGTCAAAAAACGCGATCAGGCCGCGCAGTACGTCCTGCAACGGGACGTACTCACCAAACGGTACGAGTTTTTGTTTCAGGTACACGCCATCGCCTTCACCCACGGCCGTGATGCCGTTGAAGAAGCGCGATTCGTGGCGCACTTCTTCACGGATCGGCACGCCGGTGATCAACGCGGAATTTCGCTCGGCGGCGAACCGGCTCATCATCGTCAAATAGCCTTCGGCGTTCTCTTTGAGCACCGGAATGGCCGTTTCAGGCCACACAATCAGGTCGACGCGCTTGGAGCTGAAGGTCATGTCGCGGTACAGCGCCAACTGCGCATTAAGCTCAGCCGGGTCCCATTTCATGCTTTGTGCGACGTTGCCCTGCATTGCCGCCACGCTCAGCGGGTCACCCGAAGGGCTGGTCCAGGCGTGATGCTTGAGCGCAATGCCGATGCACCAAGGACCGACCAGCAACACCACGGCAGCGCCGATAAAGGCTTTGCGCCTGGCTTTGATCAGGCGGGGCAGGTTGCACAGCAACGCTGCGGTCAGCGCCAGGGTGAACGAAATCAGCCACATGCCGCCCAGCGGCGCGAGTCCGGCCAGGGGACCGTCGAGTTGGCTGTAACCCGAGTAAAGCCATGGGAACCCCGTGAGGAACCAGCCACGGAAAGCCTCTTGGGCCGTCCACAGCGCAGCAAAGGCCAGGGTGTCGGCCAGCGGCGCTTCATTGCGGCGGATCCAGCGTGCCCACAGCCAGGCGGGCAGGGCAAAGAACCAGGCAATGGCGGCGGTGAACAGCAGCATCAGGAAGCCGGCCAATAGCACCGAAGCCCCGCCGAAATGGTGAATGCTGTAGTAGATCCAGCTGGTGCCCGCGCCAAACAGGCCAAAGCCGAAGCACCAGCCACGGCCCAGCGCCTGCTTGGGCGACAGGTCGCGCAAGCCCAGATAGAACAGGGCCAGGGCAACCAGTGCCAGCGGCCAGATATCGAAAGGTGCCAACGCCAGGGTTGTCAGTGCGCCGGCCACCACAGCCAGCAAGTTACCGGGCCAGCCGGGGGCGGTTATCCAGCGCATTTCAATCCTTAGCGTCAGGGTTTAGCGGGCAATGGGCGTTAAGCGAATCAGGTGAATCCGGCGGCTGTCGGCATTGAGGATGCGGAAGCGGTAAGGGCCGATTTCAGTGATTTCATTGCGTTTTGGCAAGTGCCCGAACGCACTCATGACCAGGCCGCCAACGGTGTCGAACTCATCGTCGGAGAAGTCGCTGTCAAAGAACTCGTTGAAGTTCTCGATAGGCGTCAGGGCCTTGATCAGGAAGTCACCGCTGGGCAGTGGCTTGATGTAGCTGTCTTCTTCGACATCGTGTTCGTCTTCGATGTCGCCGACGATCTGTTCCAGAACGTCTTCAATCGTCACCAGGCCGGCCACGCCGCCGTATTCGTCAATGACGATGGCCATGTGGTTATGGTTGGCACGGAATTCACGCAACAACACGTTCAGGCGCTTGGACTCAGGAACAAACGTCGCTGGACGGAGCAGATCCTTGATGTTGAATTTGTCGCCGTTCTCTTGAAGGATCAGCGGCAGCAGGTCTTTGGCCAGCAGGACGCCGAGGACGTCATCGTGGCTTTCGCCGATCACGGGATAACGCGAGTGCGCTGCGTCGATGATCGCCGGGAGGAATTCGCGGGGTGTCTGGGTCGCCTTGATGCTGATCATCTGCGAACGCGGGACCATGATGTCCCGTACTTGCAGGTCAGCCACCTGGATGGCGCCTTCGACGATGGCCAGCGCTTCGCTGTCCAACAATTTGTTCTGATGTGCTTCGCGCAGCAGCTCCAGCAGCTCCTGGCGGTTTTTCGGCTCATGGGCAAAGGCCTGGGTCAGCTTACCCAACCATGACTTTTGCCCGTTGCTCGATCGGTCTTCGCTCATAGCGATTTACTCGTATCCCTTGGTCGTTTCAGTGGTTTGTTAATCAGTTTCGTCGTCTGCATACGGATCCGGATGACCCAGTTCTGCAAGCAACGTTCGTTCCAGCGCTTCCATCTCTTCGGCTTCTTCGTCTTCTATATGGTCGTAACCCAGAAGATGCAAGCAGCCGTGGATCACCAAGTGAGCCCAGTGAGCGTCAAGTGCCTTGCCTTGTTCGGCGGCTTCACGCTCAACCACGGCCACACAGATGACCAGGTCACCCAGAAGCGGGATATCAAGGAATTCGTCCGGCACTTCTGCCGGAAAAGACAGCACGTTGGTCGCGTAGTCTTTGTGTCGCCAAGTGTGATTAAGCTCACGGCCTTCGGCTTCGTCCACCAGACGAATGGTCATTTCCGAGTCGGCGGTGCGCTGGCGCAGCGCCAGTTCGCACCATTGGCGGAACTGGGCTTCGCTGGGCGCAGCGGCTTCGGTGGCCAGTTGCAGGTCAAGCTCAAGCATCTTTGCGGTAGTCCTTGGCGGCGGGCAGGGCGGCCAGCTTGTCAGCGGCTTCCTGTTCGTAGCGCCCGTAGGCCTCAACGATGCGTTGTACCAGCGGGTGGCGCACAACGTCTTTGGACAAAAAGTGCGTAAAGCTGATGCCCGGCACATCCTTGAGCACGTCAATCACGTGGGTCAGCCCCGACTTGGTGCCTTTTGGCAGGTCGATCTGGGTGATGTCACCGGTGATCACGGCCGTGGAGCCGAAGCCGATACGGGTCAGGAACATCTTCATCTGCTCGACGGTGGTGTTCTGGCTTTCGTCGAGAATGATGAAGCTGTTGTTCAGCGTGCGACCGCGCATGTAGGCCAGCGGTGCCACTTCAATAATTTGCCGCTCGATCAGCTTGGCCACGTATTCAAAGCCGAGCATCTCGTACAGCGCGTCATACAGCGGACGCAGGTACGGGTCGATTTTTTGCGACAGGTCGCCCGGCAGGAAGCCGAGTTTTTCACCCGCTTCAACCGCCGGGCGCACCAGCAGGATGCGGCGGATTTGCTCGCGCTCCAGGGCGTCAACTGCGCAGGCCACGGCCAGGTAGGTCTTACCCGTACCGGCTGGGCCAATGCCGAAGTTGATGTCGTTGCCGAGGATTTCTTTGACGTAGCGCTGCTGGTTGGTGCCGCGCGGGCGGATCATGCCCTTTTTGGTGCGCAGCGACACGCTGGCCTCGGCCACAGGCGTATTGGCCAGGTCATCGGTGGCAGCAGACTCTTGCAAAAACAGGTGCACCAGGTCCGGCGAAAGCTCAGTGGCTTTGGTTTCGCGGTACAGGCGGCGCAGCAGGTGTTCTGCAGAAACGGTCAGTTTGGGGTCGCCGATCATTTCGAACTGGTTACCGCGATTGCGGATTTCGATGCCCAGACGTTGTTCGACCAAGCGCAAATGCTCGTCAAATTGTCCGCACAGATTGGCGAAGCGGCGAGCCTCAAAAGGCTCGAGGAGAAAACGATGTGGTTCGATGGGTGCGTTCAAGGTCGTTTTTAGCCGCCCTAAGGCAATTGAGGTGAGATGAAGGATAACGCTAGCAGGTCACGCGCGAAAGGGCCGTGATAAATGATTAACCTTCTGCAGGGGCGAGCTCGTCTCGCGATCTTTTCGACGATCAAAAGATCGCGAGACGAGCTCGCTCCTACAGAAGCCTGCATTAGTTCAGCAGCGAACCCCGCAGGGAGTGCGGCTGGGCGGCATCGATGCGCACGTCGGCGAATTGTCCGATCAACTGCGGGTTGTCGCAGCGGAAGTTAACAATGCGGTTGTTTTCGGTGCGCCCTTGCAATTCACCAGGGTCTTTTTTCGAGTAATCGGTCACCAGAATCCGCTGAGTGGAGCCGACCATTTGCCGGCTGATCTCAAAACCTTGTTGGTTCAGGCGGTGTTGCAGCGCGTTGAGGCGTTCTTTTTTGCGCTCTTCTGGCGTGTCGTCAACCAGGTCGGCCGCAGGCGTGCCCGGGCGCTGGCTGTACACAAAGGAGTACGAGAAGTCGAAACCGACGTCCTCGATCAGCTTCATGGTTTGCTCGAAGTCTTTTTCGGTTTCACCGGGGAAGCCGACGATAAAGTCAGAGCTGATGCAAATGCCCGGCACCGCCGCGCGCAGTTTGCGCAGCTTGGACTTGTACTCCAGCGCCGTATGGTTGCGCTTCATCGCCGAGAGAATGCGGTCCGAGCCCGATTGCACCGGCAAGTGCAGGTGTTTTACCAGCTCCGGCACGTCGGCGTGGGCCTGGATCAGGCTGTCCGAGAACTCCAGCGGGTGCGAGGTGGTGTAGCGAATGCGCTCGATCCCGTCGATGGCCGCCACTACGCGAATCAGTTCAGCGAGGTCCGCCAGGCGACCGTCCTCGGTCAGGCCGCGATAGCCGTTGACGTTCTGGCCCAGCAAGGTCACTTCACGCACGCCGTTTTCAGCCAGGTGGATCACTTCGCTGAGCACGTCGTCGAACGGGCGGCTGACTTCTTCGCCACGGGTGTAGGGCACCACGCAGAACGTACAGTACTTGCTGCAACCTTCCATGACCGACACATAGGCACTTGGGCCGTCGATGCGGGGTTCTGGCAGGTGGTCGAATTTTTCGATCTCGGGGAACGACACGTCAACCTGCGGCAACTTGGTGATGCGCGCAGCGTCGATCATCTCGGGCAGGCGGTGCAGGGTTTGCGGACCGAAGACTACGTCGACGTAAGGGGCGCGGTCGCGGATGGCGGCGCCTTCCTGGCTGGCAACGCAACCGCCGACGGCAATGACCATCTCGGGGTTGGCCAGTTTCAGCTCGCGCCAGCGGCCCAGTTGCGAGTACACGCGGTCTTGGGCGCGTTCACGGATCGAACAGGTATTCAGCAGGATGACATCAGCGTCTTCGGCGCGCGCTGTGACTTCCAGGGCCTGATGTTCACCCAGCAGATCGACCATGCGTGAGCTGTCGTACTCATTCATCTGGCAACCGTGGGTTTCGATGTAAAGCTTCTTGGCCATGGGTGTTCATCAAGTGGTTCAAAGAACCGCGCATTATAGGGGGCATGGTCGCGGGTTCCTAGCGTTGCGCGTCCGATGGCTATGCTATAGTTCGCGCCCTCTTTTATATCCTCAGATGTCTACCCGCCCACCATGACCAAACGTGAAGCTCCAATCTACAAGGTGATTTTCCTCAATCAGGGCCAGGTGTTCGAAATGTACGCCAAGCAGATCTATCAAAGTGATCTGTGGGGCTTTCTGGAAGTTGAGGAATTTGTCTTCGGGGAGCGCACGCAAATCGTCGTTGATCCGAGCGAAGAAAAGCTCAAGGCTCAATTTGAAGGCGTGGTACGCAGCTTTGTGCCGATGCACTCGATTGTGCGAATTGATGAAGTTGAACGTCTGGGGACGCCGAAAATCAGCGAAGCCAATGGCATGAGCAACGTGATGCCGTTTCCGTTTCCGATGCCGGACAAGTAGTTCGGCACTTTTACCTTAAGGCAGCGGTGAAAACGGCGAGCGACCGTCGGCCGATTGCAGCTCAAGCAGGTACTTGCGGAAGATCTGCCCCAGGATCTGGGTGGCAGTCTCGAGTTGTTCGCGGGGCATTTGCTCGGCGACCAGGTCGGCGGTGTCGAGCGCGTCTTCGGCGCCGTTGACCGCAGCCATTTTCAGCACGATGTACGCCTGAATGTTATTGGCCGGAACGCCTTCACCCTTGAAGAACATGGTGCCCAGCTGAAACTGCGCCATGGCGTGGCCTTGCAGCGACGCTTGTTCGAAGTAGCTCAGGGCCTGATTGAGGTCTTGCGGGGCGTTTTTACCGTCGTAATAGAACTCACCCAGCTCGTATTGAGCTTCTGCATCCCCGGTTTTTGCCGCCTCAACGCAGGCTGCCAGAGCTTCTTTGAGGTCTTCTGGCTGCGTATTGAGGGTGCAACGACCCATCGCTGGAATCAACAGCGAGTTGCCACCTGCCTGAGCAAGCAACGGTTGAAGGAGCAACAGGCAGCCCAGTGCAAGGGCGCGGCCGGTGCGGTTCATGGGAATCGACGTACCTCTGAAAGGCGGGCATACCCGACCAAGGGATGAGTAGGCGCGCATTATGAAATAAGCGGAGGCCACCTTACAAAGTCTTTACTCGTTTTTCTGCTGCGTGACCGCCATATCGATTGATTTAAGACGATTTTGGACAGGTGGCATAAATGATTAGCCCCTCACGCGCATAAAAAGAACATAAACCCCTCTTTAACCACTGTAGGAGCTGCCGAGGCACGAAGGCTGCGATCTTTTAACAATCAAAAGATCGCAGCCTTCGGCAGCTCCTACGAGAGGCGGATCCCGCGGTGTTTGGGCAAAGGGTTATTTCAACGCAGCAAAAGCGCGCTCGGCAGCATCCAGGGTCAGTTTCAGTTCGGCGTCGCCGTGGGCAATCGAAGTGAAGCCGGCTTCAAACGCACTTGGCGCCAGGTACACGCCGCCGTCCAGCATCAGGTGGAAGAACCGCTTGAAGCGATCGGCATCGCTGGCCATGACGTCGTCGAAGGTCACGATGTCATCGGCTTCGCTGAAGTACAGGCCAAACATGGCACCCGCCTGGGTGGTCACAAAAGGAATGCCGGCAGCGTCTGCGCGTTCTTGCAGGCCTGCAAGCAGGCGCGTGGTGTAGTCGGTCAGCTCGTCATGGAAGCCTGCGCGGCTGATCAGGCGCAGGGTGGTCAGGCCGGCGGCCATCGCCAACGGGTTACCGGACAGCGTACCCGCCTGATACACCGGGCCCAGCGGGGCGATGTGCTGCATGATCTCGCGCTTGCCGCCGAAGCAGCCTACCGGCATGCCGCCGCCAATGATTTTGCCGAAGGTGCTCAGGTCGGGTGTGACGCCGTAGTGGGCTTGGGCGCCGCCCAGGGCTACACGGAAACCGGTCATCACTTCGTCAAAAATCAGCACGATGCCGTGCTGGTCGCACAGGCTGCGCAGGCCTTGCAGGAAGCCCGGCGCGGGTGGCACGCAGTTCATGTTGCCCGCCACCGGCTCAACAATGATGCACGCCACTGTATCGCCGACTTCTGCCAGCAACTGCGCAACGGCGTCGATGTCGTTAAAGGTGGTGGTCAGGGTGTGTTTGGCGAAGTCGGCCGGCACGCCGCCCGAGCTTGGAACGCCTTGGGTCAGTGCGCCGGAGCCGGCTTTTACCAGCAGGCTGTCGGAGTGGCCGTGGTAGCAGCCTTCGAACTTGAGGATGTTGTCACGCCCGGTAAAGCCGCGCGCCAGACGGATGGCGCTCATGGTGGCTTCTGTGCCGGAACTCACCATGCGGACCATTTCCATGGACGGCACAATCGAGCACACCAGGTCGGCCATCTCGGTTTCCATGGCGGTCGGGGCGCCGTAGGACAAGCCGTGTTGCAGTTGCGCACGCACCGCGTCCAGCACGTCCGGGTGGCTGTGGCCCAAAATCATCGGGCCCCACGAACCCACGTAGTCGACATAACGCTTGTCGTCTTCGTCAGTGACGTAGGCACCTTCGGCATGTTTGAAGAACAAAGGCGTGCCGCCCACGCTCTTGAAAGCACGAACAGGCGAGTTCACGCCGCCGGGGATGTGTTTTTGAGCGTTGGCAAACAGCGTTTCGGAACGAGACATGATGGGCTCTCTCTGAATCAGAATTCGGTATTTAAATAGACAGCAAGGCGTTGAACGCGCGGGCGCGTCGGGTCACTTCCTGCGTGCTGTCGGCGCCAAACAGGCCGTGCACCACGGCCAGCAAATCAGCCCCGCGCTCGACCAGCGGGGCGGCGTTGTCCAGGGTAATGCCGCCAATCACACAGATCGGCACGTTTATAAGCCTGGCGCGCGCCTGATTGATCACCTCGGGGGCCGCCGGGGCAGCGCCGGGCTTGGTGCTGGAGGTGAAAAAGCGCCCAAAGGCCACATAGGTGGCGCCTTCCTTCACTGCCTGCTCGGCCAGATCGATCTGGTCGTGGCACGTTGAGCCAATAATGGCCTTCCGGCCGAGCAGTGCCCGTGCAGGTGTCAGCGGGCCGTCGGTCTGGCCCAGGTGAACACCCACGCCCAGGCGCGCGGCCAGTTCGGCGTCATCGTTGATCAGCAAGTGCGCCTTATAACGATCGCACAGGTGCTTCAACGCCTCGGCCTCGCGCAAGCGGCGGGCCTCATCGGTGCTTTTGTCGCGGTACTGCAACAGTGTCAGGCCGCCATCCAGCGCCGCCTCGACATACTCAAGGCATTTGCCGGCCAGCAGTTGGCTATCGGTGATTGCGTAAAGACCACGCAGCTTCATGGGTCGAGCCTCATTCGTTACGAACAGAAGTCCAGCGGTAAGCGCCGGGGCACAAATTGGCCCTGGCCCAGTTGCTCGGCATCACGCAGGGTGCGCCACGTGTAGTTGAGCGCCGTCTCGACCGCGCTGACCAGGTTTTCGCCAATGGCCAAACGCCCGGCCAGGGTGCTGGCCAAGGTGCAGCCCGAGCCGTGATAGCTGCCCGGCAGACGATAGCAGGTGAAGGTGTGACGGCTGCCGTCGCGGCTGTACAGGCGGTTATGGACTTCGTGTTCATCGCCGTGTCCGCCGGTGATGAGCAGGTGTTTGCAGAAAGGCAGGAGTTTTTCGGCGCATTCATCGGCGCTGCCCTCAGGCAGTTCGGCCAGAATGCGGGCCTCAGGCAGGTTGGGCGTGGCGATCACGGCCAGGGGCAGCAAGCGCTCGCGCATGGCGTAGCCCACTTCGTCTTTACCCAGTCGACCGCCGCCGCCCGCGCGCAGTACCGGGTCACAGACCATCGGCAGATGCGGGTGGGCTTGAAGCAGCTCGACCACGGTGTCGACCATTTCCAATGAGCCGAGCATGCCCAGCTTGACGGCCGCAACCGTGGAGTCGCTGAGCACGGCGTTGGCTTGCGCCAGCACCCACTCTCGATCCAGCACGCGGAAGTCGCTGACATTCACGGTGTTCTGCACAGTCAAGGCGGTGACCACGGGGGCCGCGTGACAACCTTGAGCCAGCAGGGCTTCGATATCTGCCTGCAAGCCGGCACCCCCACTGGGGTCATGGCCGGAGAGACAGAGGACAACGGGGCGAGAGCTGTAGATATTCATGGTGCGCGAGCTTACCACCAAACGCTTTTTTGCGGCTGTTTGGTCCGCTGATTTGTATGATGGCCATGCGGCTCCATCGGGATGGCTATGCTAAAGTGAGCCCCACATTACTAACAGGTAAGACGGTCGACGCGGTCTCAAACGGAACAGGAGATTCTGCACGTAACCGGGCGGACCACGCTGGGGCTGTATGCGCTATTTGCTGATTATGATGCTGGGCTGGCTACCGATGCTGGCCGGCGCAGTCGAGTTCGACGAAACCACCCAGAGCCTGCCCTTGGGTCGAGTGATGCAGGTCTTCGAAGATGTGGGAGGCCAGGCGACGTTGAGCGATGTGATCGCCAACCCGGGTCTGTTCAAGCTCCACACCAAAGACACGCTGAATGCAGGGTACTCGCGCTCGGCCTTCTGGCTAAAAATTGATCTGCGCTACTTGCCCAAAGACCCAGCAGCACACCGCACCTGGTTGATGGAGCTGGCGTATCCGCCGCTGGACAACATCGACCTGTACCTGGCCGATGCAGCAGGCAACTACTACCTGGCTGAGCGCACCGGCGATGCCTTGCCCTTCGGCAGCCGGCAGATCAAAGAAAACAACTACCTCTTCGAACTCCATTTCAGCCCTGGGCAAAGCCAGACTGTCTACCTGCGTCTGGCCAGCGAAGGCTCGATTCAAGCACCGCTCACCTTGTGGTCTGCGCAGGCCTACCTCGAAGAACAGCCCCAGCGCATTTATGTGCTGGGCCTGATTTACGGGGTTCTGCTGGGGATGCTGGTGTACAACCTGTTCATCTACATCAGCGTGCGTGACACCAGCTACCTGTATTACATCGTCTACATGGCCTCGTTTGGCCTGTACCAGCTCGCGGTCAACGGCGCAGCGGTGCAGTATTTCTGGCCCAACAACCCGTGGTGGGCCAACGCGTCGGTGCCGTTTTTGATCGGTTCAGCTGCGCTATTTGGCTGCCAGTTTGCGCGCTCTTTTTTGCAGATCGGCTCGCAAAGCCGCTGGCTGGACCGTGCGCTGATCCTGCTGATGGGCATGGGTGCGCTGGTCATGCTGCTGTCGCTGGTCACCAGTTATGCTGTGGCTCTGCGGCTGGCCACGGCGCTGGCGCTGGCGTTTATCGTGGTCATCTTTGTTGCGGGCGTGGTGGCCTGGGCCCGTGGTTTGAGGGTGGCGCGCTACTTTGTAATTGCCTGGTCGGCATTTTTGCTCGGTGGTCTGGTCAACACGCTGATGGTTCTGGGCTACCTGCCGAACGTCTTCCTGACCATGTACGCCAGCCAGATCGGCTCGGCGGTCGAAGGCTGCCTGCTGTCGCTGGCGCTGGCCGACCGGATCAACGCCATGCGTGACCTGCATGCGCGCACCTTGCAAGAAACCGGGCAAAAACTGGCGGCCATGAACCAGCAACTGGCCCGCACCAACCAGCTTAAAGACGAGTTCCTGTCCACGGTCACCCACGAACTGCGCACGCCCATGAACGGGGTTATCGGTTCGTTGGAGTTGATCAAAACCCTGGACATGGGCTCTGAACTCGAACTCTACACCCAGACCGCCGAAGGCTCGGCGCGGCAAATGATGGGCATGGTCAATGGCATTTTGTCCTTGACCGAGTTGCAGGCCGGTCGCCTCGCGGCCGAGTTGCAGCCCTTTAGTCTTGGCGAACTGCTCAAAGGCCTGAGTGCTGAATTCGCCCCAAAGGCCCGCAGTAAAGGGCTGACTTTTTCGTATGACATTGCCCACGGTTTGCCTGATCACTGGGTTGGGGATGAAGCGAAAATTCGCCAGTGCCTCGAATGCTTGCTGGATAACGCCATCAAGTTCACCTGCGAAGGCGGGGTAATTTTACGCGTGACCGGCAACGCCATCGACGAGGCGCGCTGGTCGTTGGCGTTCAATGTGATCGACAGCGGTATCGGCTTTGTTCATCAGGAACGGGCCGAACTGTACCAGCACTTCTTCCAGGTCGATGGTTCCATGACCCGCAACTACGGCGGCCTGGGGATTGGTTTGGCTATTTGCCGGCGCTTGGTAGAGCTGATGGGCGGCCAGTTGACTCACCATTCGCAGCCGCGTCAGGGCTCGCAGTTCCAGGTTTCGCTGGAGCTTGAGGCATTGGCCCCGGCCACCCAGAGCACTGTCCTGAACCTGAAAAAAAGCCCGATGGAGTGCACCGTGTTGCTGGTTGAAGACCACGACGTCGGTGCGCCAGACCTGTACGGCATGCTGCTCGCATTGGGCTATCGGGTGCATTGCGCCGACAGCGGTCAGGCCGCCATCGACCTGCTGCGCCGCGAACGCGTCGATGCAGTGTTGCTCGGTTGCCCGCTGGCGCGGATTACCGCCACGTCAAAAGACGCTCAACTGCTGACCCTGGCGGTGTGTTTGCAACTGCCGGTGCTGGCGGTGTTTGAGTCTGCCGCTGAGGCCCAAGCGGCGCGTGTGCAGGTCGATGCGATCACCGATGCTTTGATCAAACCGCTGGGTATCGATGACGTGCAGCAGGCCCTTGCGCAGCGCCTGTTGGTGGTCGGTGAGGGCAAAAGCGCCGGGTCTTAGGCGCATATGCCACTTGTGATGGTGGCTGTGCGTGCTTCACTGGGTCATTGGATTGATCCGAGGAGCCTGCACCATGAACCTGCATCAATACGCCGAAACCCACCAGGTGACCAATCAGCCGCCGTCGTTGGACGGCATCAATCTGTACCGTATTGACTTGCCGTTGCAGCACTGGAGCCAGCACTTCGGTGCGGGTTGGGCGCAAGGGCGGATTGATCAGTACGGTGCGCTGGCCGGTGGGCCGTTGATGGCAGCGGGCTTTTTGGCCAATGAACACAAACCGGTGTTTGTCAGCCATGACCGCTTTGGCCATCGGATCGATCTGGTGGAGTTTCACCCCGCGTACCACGAACTGATGCGTACCGCGATTGAGCACGGCTTGCCGTCCTTGCCCTGGACCGACCCGCAGCCCGGCGCTCATGTGGCCCGGGCGTCCATGACCTACCTGCACAGCCAGGCCGAAGCCGGCAGTGGCTGCCCGTTGACCATGACCTTCGCCAGCGTTCCGGCTTTGCGCCTGCAACCGGACATTGCCCACGTATGGCTGCCCAAAGTGCTGGCCACTCAATACGACCCGCGTAACGTCGACATCAGCCAAAAAGCCGGGGTCACCCTGGGCATGGCAATGACCGAAAAACAGGGCGGCACCGATGTGCGCGCCAACACCACCCGCGCCTACCCGGTGGGCGCTGCCGGGCCGGGGCAGGCGTATGAGCTGCTTGGGCACAAATGGTTTTGCTCGGCGCCCATGTGCGATGGTTTTTTGACCTTGGCGCAAACCGACAAAGGCCTGAGCTGTTTTCTGCTGCCGCGCCACCGCCCCGATGGCAGCCGTAATGATTTCTATATCCAGCGTCTGAAAAACAAACTGGGCAACAGCTCAAATGCCTCCAGCGAAGTCGAGTTCCGTGGGGCGCTGGCGTGGATGATCGGCGAAGAAGGGCGCGGCGTGCCGACGATCATTGAAATGGTCGCCATGACCCGCTTCGACTGCATGGTGGGCTCCAGCGCGCTGATGAGGCAGGCGCTGACCCAGGCCAGCCATCACTGTGCGCACCGCTTGGTGGGCGGCCGGGTGTTGGCTGAACAACCCTTGATGCAAAACGTGCTGGCTGATTTGGCGCTGGAAAGCGAGGCCGCGCTGGCCTTGAGCCTGCGCATGGGCCGTGCGCTTGACCATCTGGATGACTCGCACGAGGCCCGTTTCTCGCGGCTGGTAACGGCGGTGGGCAAATATTGGATCTGCAAACGCGCGCCGGCCATGATCAACGAAGCGGCGGAATGCATGGGCGGCGCGGGGTATGTTGAAGACAGCATCTTGCCGCGCCTGTACCGCGAGGCGCCGGTCAACTCAACGTGGGAAGGCTCCGGCAATGTGCAATGCCTCGACGTGTTACGCGCTTTGTCCAAAGAGCCGGGCGTGCTGGACGCGTTGTTTGCCGAACTGGGTGATGGCCATGGCGATGCACGTTTGGCACAGCACATTGTGCGGTTGCAGCAGGCCTTTAAAGACACCGATGACATTCAATACCGCGCTCGCCAACTGACCGAAGACATCGCCTTGGGCTTACAGGCCAAACTGCTTTTGGAAGCCGGTAACAGCGACGTCAGCGACGCCTTTATTGCCAGTCGGCTACACGGTAGCGGTCGCGCCTACGGCAACCTGCCACGCGGCCTGAACGTCGTCGCCATCGTCGAGCGCTCAACCCCGCACATCCTTTAACCCTCACCCACCCATGCACTGTGGGAGCGGGCTTGCTCGCGATAAAGACAACTCGGTCTGTCTGTGGCACCGAGTCAATCCAATCGCGAGCAAGCCCGCTCCCACCGATCGTACGGCTACAGGGTTTTGTGGTGTGCCCGGTATGCTTTAACGATTGATACAGGCAAGATAAAGCCCTGCCAGTTCAGAAGACAGGATGCTTATCGTGACCGAAGCTTTTATTGTCGTTTCAACCGCTGCCGAGGCTGTCGACCGCCTTGCGGCCCTGCATGAACGCGCAACCACGGCGTTAAGCCAGGCACTCAAGCGCTACCTGAAAGACCGGATCGAACCGACCCCGGAAGAACGTGCCCTGTTTCGTTACCCGGAACTGCGTCTGACCTACCGCATCCATGGCGAAGTCCCGACCACCACCCGTGCTTATGCCAAGGTGCAACTGCCTGGCACTTACAGCGTCACCGTCACCCATCCCGCCGCGTTCCGTCACTACCTGCTGGAGCAGTTGGTGCCGTTGATGCGTGATTTCACCGTGGTGGTCGAAGTCGGTGTCAGCCAGCAAGACATCCCGTACCCGTACGTGGTTGAGCAGGGCGACGAGCTTGCAGGCTCCGGCGTTACGGCCGCCGCGCTGGCGCGGGTGTTCCCGAGTACCGACCTGTCGGCCGCCACCGATGGCATCGCCGATGGCCTGTACGACTGGGAAAACACTGATCCGCTGCCTCTGGCGCTGTTTGATGCGGCTCGTGTCGACTTCTCGCTGCGCCGCCTGGTGCACTACACCGGCAGCGACTGGCGCCATGTGCAGCCGTGGATCCTGCTGACCAACTACCACCGCTACGTGGACCAGTTCATCCTCCATGGCCTTGAGCAACTGCGCGATGACCCGCGTTTTGTGCGCATGGTCATGCCCGGTAACGTGATCATCGAAAAGTCCATGGACTACGGCGAAGCCCAGGCAATTGCTGCCGGAGTGGTCTGGCACCGCTATCAAATGCCGGCGTATCACTTGCAGGCCAGCGACGGCCACGGCATCACCCTGGTGAACATCGGTGTCGGCCCTTCCAACGCGAAAAACATCACCGACCACCTGGCCGTGCTGCGCCCGCATTGCTGGTTGATGATCGGCCACTGCGGCGGGCTGCGCCAATCGCAGACCATCGGTGACTACGTGCTGGCTCACGCCTACATGCGTCGCGACGGGATTCTGGACCGCGTCGTACCGCCGAACATCCCGATCCCGGCACTGGCCGAAGTGCAACTGGCGTTGCAGGAAGCAGCTGCCCAGGTCACTGGCGAGCGCGGCGATGAGCTGAAAAAACGCTTGCGCACCGGCACCGTGTTGACCTACGACGACCGTAACTGGGAGTTGCGCTGGGCGCAGGAGCGTCCGCTGATCAACCTGTCCCGTGCGGTCGCGGTGGACATGGAAAGCGGCACCATCGCGGCCCAGGGCTACCGTTTGCGGGTGCCGTACGGCACGTTGCTGTGTGTCTCGGACAAACCCCTGCACAGCGAAATCAAACTGCCGGGCTCGGCCAACGCGTTCTATGAACGGGCCGTGAGCCAGCATCTCAAGATCGGCATTGCCGCAGTCGACCTCATGCGCGGCCAGCTCAACTCGCTGCACTCGCGCAAACTGCGCAGCTTCGACGAACCGCCATTCCGTTGATTCAAGTGGTCATTTAGCGATCAGGGCACTAGCATGACCAGCCCTGATCGCTAGATGTTTTTTTTGTCATGTCCCGTCCTGCTCGTCCCGCCCCACGCCGTCCGGCATCTAAAAGCACCAACTCCAATGCCGCCAATCGCCGTGTGGCCAAGGCACCGCCAGTTGAGCCCAAGTTGTTTCTGTTCAACAAGCCGTTCGACGTCCTGACCCAGTTCAGCGACGAAGGCGGGCGGGCGACCCTCAAAGACTTTATCCCGATCCCGGGGATCTACCCGGCCGGGCGCCTGGACCGTGACAGCGAAGGCTTGCTGCTGCTGACCAATGACGGCCAGCTACAGGCCAAAATCGCCGACCCCAAGCACAAACTGCCAAAAACCTATTGGGTGCAGGTTGAGGGTGAGCCCACAGCAGAGCAATTGCAGCAACTGCGTGAAGGTGTGCAATTGAATGACGGCAAAACCCTGCCCGCCGAAGCGCGAGCGCTGGAAGAACCTGAACTGTGGCCGCGTAACCCGCCGGTGCGGTTTCGCAAAAGCGTCCCGACGTCGTGGCTGGAGCTGGTGATTCGCGAGGGGCGTAACCGCCAGGTGCGGCGCATGACGGCGGCGGTGGGGTTGCCGACGCTGCGTCTGGTGCGGGTGCGCATCGGCGACTGGACGATTGAGGGGCTGGAGCAAGGCCACTACAAAGAAGTGCCGGCGCGGTTATAACGCGCCCGACTCGATCAGGCCGATCACCACGCTTTTGATCACAAACGCGGCGACCCCAAGCCCGAGCACAAAAAACAGAATCATCGAACCAAAGCGCCCGGCCTTGGACTTTTTCGCCAGGTCCCAGACGATAAAGCCCATAAACAGGATCAGCACGCTGACCAGTATCGTCATCATCCATTCTTCAAATACGGCAGGATCCATTGGGGTCTCCAATCGGTCGCGTGTTGGGGCACTCGCAAACCTGTAGCCGCTGCCGCAGGCTGCGATAAGGGCCGAAGGACCTTCGTTTGTGCGTGCTGAGCCGGGGTTGCTACGCAACCCATCGCAGCCTTCGGCAGCGACTATAGGGTGTTAATCACGTACGCAAATGCGTCAACGGCAACTCGGTGCTGTTGAGCACCTGGTTCAGCACAAAACTGGAACGTACGCTGGTCACGCCATCAATCCGGGTCAAGTGGCCCAGCAGCAGCTTTTGATAATGGTCCATGTCCGGCACGACTACTTTCAACTGGTAATCGGCGTCTATGCCCGTCACCAGGCTGCACTCCAGCACTTGCGGCAGCGTACGAATCGCCGCTTCAAAGTTCTCAAAACGCTCAGGGGTATGGCGGTCCATGCCGATCAGCACGTAGGCCGTGAGGCTCAACCCCAGCAGCTTGCGGTCCAGCAACGCGACCTGACGCGAGATATAGCCGTCGTCTTCCAGTTGCTTGACCCTACGTGAGCAAGGCGAAGGCGACAGCCCGATACGTTCGGCCAATTCCTGGTTAGAGATGCGCGCATCACGCTGTAATTCCGCCAAAATGCTTAGGTCGTACCGGTCCAGTTTGCTCACGTAGACACCCTTTGTAATAACTATTGCGGCAAAGTATCCATCTGAAGGCAAAAATTGCGCAAGTGCTATTTTATTCAGCAATCTTCGCAATCCTCTGCCGGCGCCTCAGGCCTATTCTTATTACCAGAATCACTGCCCGGACATAGAGTCCACTGCGGCCGCCGAATCAGGCCTGCCGCGGCCGCCAACCCAACAGGGTTGCCCCGGCCCCCGGGCTACGCACTGTCCAGAAGACGGGGCGAGGTGAGCCAACATCACAAGTGTTGAGCCAGGACGGAAAAATTCAAAGGGCGACCGACGGGTCGCCCTTTTTTATTGTGCGCGCAAATTAAGTACACAACCCCTAGCCTTGAGCAGAACCGCTTTGCGGTTTTCCAGTCTTATGATTACGCGCCCCCTAACCCGAGTGAGGAACATCATGAAATCGCGCATCTGGCGTTTGGCCACGGTTGGCTTGCTCTGTGTGAGTGTCACCGGCCAAGTACTGGCTGATGAGCGAGGGGATGGAAACTCTCAAGAAGCACGACCCAACGCTGGTCAGCATTGGCAAGAAGGTAATCAGCCGCGCGGTGAGCAGCGCCAGGGCCGACCGGAGGGTTGGCAGGGCAATACGCAGCGCCCTGAGAATAGGCCGCAGCAAGGCAATCAGCCGCGCCCTGAAAATCGCCCGCCGCAGGCTAATCAGCCTCGCCCGGAGTTTCATCCACAGCCCGGCAATCCTGGCCCTCAACAGCATTTTGAGGTGCGCCCCGGGCAGCAGCATCCTGGGCCTCCCGTGAGTAACCTGCCGATTCAGCCGCGCCCAAATGCTGTGCAGCAGACTCAGATGCCCAGCCGGGGTGGCAACCAGAACTGGCAGGCCGGTGGTCAAAACTTCAGGCCCGGTGGCAATAATGTTCACCCCAATGATGTGCGCTGGGCCGGTCGCCCGGAAGGGCATGGCAATGGCTGGGGGCCTGGCCCGCAATACCGTCCCGGTTATGCCATTGACCGGTTCCCGGGCCAATATCGCCAAGTGCCGTATCGCGGGCAGAACTTCTTCTTTTCAGGGGGCTACTGGTATCGCCCCGAAGGTCCGCGCTACATCGTGGTGCAGCCGCCCTACGGGATTCGCGTCAGCATCATCCCCAGTTATGCGCGTGAGGTGTGGGTAGGTAGTTCGCTGTTCTTCCTCGCGGCCGGGTCTTATTACGCGTACCAGCCGGCAACCCAGGACTACATCGTGGTCGAACCACCGGCGACGATTGTGCAGCCAGCGCCGCAACCGGTGAGTAACGGTTATGACGTGGTGGCGTATCCGGCCAATGGCCAGACCCCGGCGCAAATTGATCAGGACCGTTACGACTGCTACCGCTGGGCGGTTGACCAGAGCCATTTCGATCCGGCCCACATTGCCTACGCCCCCGCGCCGGCCGTGGTGCAGACCTACCGGCAGGCTGAGGGCAATTGCTTGAATAGTCGTGGGTATCAGGTGACGTATTAAAACTGCCGGGTTGCTCAGCAACCCTTCGCAGCCTTTGGCAGCGACTACGGCGCTGCCTTGGGTTTGACGACCTCCTGCGGGTCCGCATGCACCAGCACTTCGGCCCGTGGGTAGGCGTTTTCGATGGCTGCCGCCACTTGGTCACTCAAGGTGTGAGCGTCCAGCAAGCTGAGTTGGCCCGGCAGTTCAAGGTGCAGTTGCACAAACCAGATGTTGCCCGAGATCCGGGTGCGTAAATCGTGTGCGCCCAAAACACCCGGCACAGCGCAGGCCAAAGCCAGCATGTTTTCGCTGACGTCGGTGGGTAACTCTTCGTCCATCAGTACCGAAAAACTCTCGCGTGCAATCTGGAAGGCGCTCCAGAGGATGTACACCGCAATCCCCAGACCAAACCACGCATCCAGCTGCGAGAAGCCCACGGCGGCGAAGACCAGCGCAACCAGAATGCTGCCGTTGAGCATCAGGTCCGAACGGTAATGCAGCGAATCTGCGCGCACTGCGTTGGAGCCCGTGGCCTTGATTACGCGGTGTTGCAGGATCAGCAGGCCCACGGTCATCACCAGCGAGAACACAATCACGGCAATGCTGATCCACGGCGCGTTGACCGGCTCTGGGTGTTTCAATCGGTCGAACGCCTGAAAGGCAATCAGCACCGCACTTACGCCAATAAACAGCGCTTGCGCCATGCCCGCCAACGATTCCGCCTTGCCGTGCCCATAGCGGTGATCGTCATCGGCCGGGCGCAGGGCGTAATGCACCGCCAGCAGGTTGAGGAACGAGGTCACGCCATCGAGCAATGAGTCTGTCAGCCCGGCGAGCATGCTGACCGAACCACTGAGCCACCAGGCGATGGCTTTGGTGATGATCAAAATACTGGCCACCGCCACCGAGGCGCGGGTGGCCAGGCGTAACAGGCGAGCGTGTTCCGGACTGCTGGTCATTGGCCTTCCTTTATCAGGCTGCGGGGATCAAGCCATACATCGCTAATTGCTGGGTGCTGCCCTTGTGCTGGATCAGGCGTGGATCGTTCAGCGGGAAGCTGCGACCCAGCTCGCTTTCCAGAATGGCCTGCAGCTTGCTGTTATCCACTTTGCCGTCAGCACCAATGGCTTCCTGAAGTTTTTCCGGGGCGATTTGCGCGGTCTTGCCCGGCGGCAAATAAATAGCGCCGGTGGCGAAGTCGACGCCAAACGCAATCAGGCCCGGAATCACGTAAAACAACAGCCCGATGCCATCGAGCACCACCACCACCGGGTCGATCTTGCCATCAATCTGGCCACGACGATCGGGAAAGAAAATACTGCCGCAGGCAGTCAGTTGAGTGAGCAGCGTCGCAACCACGACACCGCCAATCACGCGGGAAAATGTACGCATAGGAAAACCTCTAACACGCTGAAGAATTAAGACCACGCTTAATGCATAACCGTTCGCCGTTATACTCGCCGCTCTGTTCTGGAGCCACCATGATTTCTTTGCCGATTGATGAAGTTTTACCTGCACTGCGTCAAGCCTTGCGTGAGCGCCACGAAGCGGTGCTCGAAGCACCGCCCGGCGCCGGTAAAACCACCCGTGTGCCGCTGGCCCTGTTGAATGAGCCATGGCTGGCCGGTCAGCGCATCGTGATGCTGGAGCCGCGGCGCCTGGCAGCGCGGGCTGCCGCCGAGCGATTGGCCAGCGAACTGGGTGAAAAAGTCGGCGAAACCGTGGGTTATCGCATCCGTCTGGACAGCAAAGTCGGCCCCGCCACGCGCATCGAAGTGGTCACTGAAGGCATTCTGACCCGCCGCCTGCAAGAAGACCCGGCGCTGGAAGGCGTCGGGCTGCTGATTTTTGATGAGTTCCATGAACGTAGTCTGGATGCCGATCTGGCGTTGGCCTTGAGTCTCAATGGCCGTGAGCTGTTTCGCGATGAGCAGCCGCTGAAAATTCTGCTGATGTCGGCCACCCTTGAAGGCGAGCGGTTGGCCAGCCTGCTAGACGATGCCCCGGTGTTGCGCAGCGAAGGCCGCATGTACCCGGTGGCGATGCGCTGGGGGCGGCCTTTTGTGCCGGGCGAGTTTATCGAGCCGCGAGTGGTGCAGACCGTGTTGGACGCTATCCATGACGAGAGCGGCAGCGTGCTGGTGTTTTTGCCCGGCCAGGCCGAGATCCGTCGCGTCACTCAACAATTGGCCGATGCGTTGGGCCAGCGCAGCGACATCGCGTTGTGCCCCTTGCATGGCGAACTGGATCTGGCCGCGCAGCGTGCCGCCATCGAACCGGCGCCCAGCGGCACACGCAAAGTGGTGCTGGCCACCAACATCGCGGAAACCAGCCTGACCATCGACGGCG
>NZ_WIWK01000081.1:0-28810 GCF_009600165.1 Pseudomonas sp. FSL R10-0399 | reverse complement strand
GGCCGGGGGCGGTTGCACCGGGTGCGCGTCGCGCGGCGGGGTTTGGCTGCACGCGCCCAGCAACAGGCACGTGGTCAACAGACTCAAAGACGGCTTCATCAATCGATCATTCACTGGTAAGGGCCGTGACCGGGTCAAGCCGGGCAGCTTTGCGGGCGGGCATAAAACCGAAAATAACGCCGGTCACCAGCGCACAGGCAAACGCGCCGAAGACCGCAACCATTGAAAATGCCACGGCCACATCACACAGCAGCAAAACCCCGCCGATGATAAAGGCCAGGGTGATGCCCGCCAGGCCGCCGACCACCGACAGCATCAGGGCTTCGGTCAGGAACTGGCGCAGAATGTCACGCTGGCGGGCACCGGTGGCCATGCGAATGCCAATCTCGCGGGTGCGTTCACGCACGGTCATCAGCATGATGTTCATCACCCCGATGCCGCCGACCAACAGCGAAATGGCGGCAATCGAGCCGAGCATCAACGACAGCGTGTTGCGAGTTTTGGCTTCGGCCTGGATCATCGCGGCGTTGTTGGTGATCTCGAAATCGCGCTTGCCGTGGTGGAGCTTGAGCATCAATTGTTCGATGGATTTTTCGGTCTGTTTGACCTTGCTCGCATCGGCGGCGGCAATCACTACGTATTCCGGATTGTGCGTACCGAACAAACGCACGCTGGCGGCGGAGTAGGGCACCACGATGCGCGAGTCACTGTCTGAGTCTGCTGAGCTGGCGCCTTTTTCAGCGAGGATTCCGACCACGCGAAACGGCACGTTCTCCAGCAGGATGTATTGCCCGATGGGGTTGGGCACGTCCTTGAGGACTTTGTCGCGGACCTTTTTACCGATCACCGCCACGGCGGCTGCGGCGTCTTCATCGGCCTGGCTGAAGAAGCTGCCTTGCACCACCGGCCAGTTGAAAATGGCCGGGAAGTCGATGCCGTTGCCGCCGGTGTACATCGTGTGGTCGACGTTGCCATAGCGCACGCCGATCTCGGCGCCGTTGATGGGCATGATCATCTTTACTTGAGGTAAGGTCGACAGCGCGGCCACGTCATTGAGCGTGACAATTCCCAGCGGCGCCCGGGGGCGGGGTGACATGCCGCTGAGGTAGATGATGTTGGAGCCAAACGCACCCATTTCGGCCATGACCTGGCGTTTGCTGCCTTCGCCGACAGCCAGCATCACCACCACCGATGCCACGCCGATGACGATGCCGAGCAAGGTCAGGGCGGTGCGAAAACGGTTGATCCACATGACTCGCCAGGCCGCGTGAAGGGCGTCGACCAATTCGCCTTTCCAGGCGCCGCGGGCTTCACTGCCTTCATTCAGGCGCTGGCGCAAGTCAATCGCTTGCAGTGCTTTGGGGTTTTCGCTGGCCGCTGCTGCGGTGCCATTGGCGCAGTCGCTGATGATCTCGCCGTCGCGCACCTCAATGATCCGGTTGGCCCGCGCTGCGACTTCGCGGTCGTGGGTAATCAGGATCACCACATGGCCCTGGCTGGCCAGCTCATCGAGCAGCGCCATGACTTCTGCGCCGCTGTGGCTGTCGAGCGCACCGGTGGGTTCGTCGGCCAGGATGATGTGCCCGCCGTTCATCAACGCGCGGGCAATCGATACGCGTTGTTGCTGACCGCCCGACAGTTGATGCGGACGGTTGCCGGTGCGTGTGCCAAGGCCCAAGCGGTCGAGCAGGGCGGCGGCGCGGGCATGCCGCTCGGCCGCTGGAGTGCCGGCGTAAATGGCGGGCATTTCGACGTTTTCCTGGGCCGAGGCCGAGGGGATCAAATGGTAGCCCTGAAAGACAAAGCCGAACGCCTCGCGGCGCAGCCAGGCGAGCTCATCGCTGGCGAGGTGGGCAACGTCTTCGCCGGCAAACAGGTAGCGCCCTGAGGTGGGCCGGTCGAGGCAGCCAAGGATGTTCATCAAGGTGGATTTGCCCGAGCCCGACGCGCCGACAATGGCGACGAATTCACCAGCGTTAATCGACAGGCTGATGCCTTTGAGCACGTGAACTTCGGGCGTGTCGATACCGCCGTAGACCTTGCGGATGTCTTGCAGCTCGATCAGCGGAGTGCGCATTTAGCCTCCGTTGCCGATGGCCGGGCCGATCAGCAAGTGATCGCCCTCGTTTAACCCTTCGAGCACTTGCACGCGCAGGCGATCGCTGATGCCGGTACGAATGTCGCGGTGCTCGATCTTGCCGTTTTTGCTCACCACGTTTGCGCTTTGCCGATTACCCTCGGTGCTGCCTTGCAGCGCGACAATCGGGGCCAGCAACACGTCTTTGGCCTGATCGGCAACGAAGAACACTTGCGTGGTCATTTCTGCCATCAACGCCTGGTCGCTGTTGTCGACATCCAGCAGCACGGTGTACAGCACCACTCGCGCGCTGCCGCTTTTGCCCGAGCTGGCCGGGCTGCCGCCGCCCTGGCTGGCTTCATTCAGCGGTTTGGGCGGGACCGGCAGAATCTGCCGCACGGTGCTGTTCCAGCGCCGATTGCCACCGCTCAAGGTGGTGAAGTAAGCCGGCATGCCCGCTTTGACGTGGCCGATATCGGCCTCAGAGACTTCGGCCCATACGGTCATCGGTGAGAGTTTGGCGATGCGCAGGATCAACGGGGTTTGCTGTTGTGCATTGAGGGTCTGGCCTTCGCGCGCATCAAGGGCGACCACGGTCCCCGTCATGGGCGCGTAGATGCGCGTGTAACCCAGCTCGGCTTCATCGCTGCGCAGGCTGGCCTGGGCTTGGCGGATTTGCGCCTGGAACATGTCAATTCGGGCCTGGGTGGTTCGCACTTCAGCCTGTGCTGACTGAATGTCTTCTTCGCGGGTAGCGCCGCCTTTGGCGAGGTTTTGCTGGCGCTGGTATTTCTGTTTGGCCAGGTCGTGCAAAGCGCGTTGTTCCTGGAGTTGGGCCGTGAGGTTTTCAACGGCATAGCGGCTGGCGTCGAGCTTGGCTTTTTGTGTGGACGGGTCAATTTCGACCAGCAATTGGCCTTCTTTAATTTCGTCACCCACCTCAACGTGAATCGTCTTGATCTGCCCGGAAGCCTGTGCGCCCACGTCAACATATTGCCGGGGTTGCAGTGTGCCCAGCGCCGTCACGCTGCTTTCAATGTCGCCGCGGGTAATGGGCACGGTGTCATAAGCGTCGCGGCCAGTGGTCAAAAAGGGCCATGCCGCCAATGCGACAACCAGCAGTAAAAACAGGGCAACAAAGAGCGCACGGCGGGTCTGTCGAGGGCGTTTCATTCAGGGTTCCGGCCAATGGGGATCGGCCCGTCTTCGTTGCACTGGCACAAAAAGCCCGGGGCAATCGCTGTCGAGCAATCGACAAACACGGGGAGCTGTTGAGTAAACGAAGGATTTAGCTAGATATTTAGGCGTTTAATCCTGTGTCTGTGACTAAATATTTCGAGGCTGTTTTTTCAACAGGCCTTAAATCTATATGAGAATTACTATAAATTACGGTCGCAAAAGTGCCATCATCATGCCGCTTACTCATTCGGTCTGTTTCTGCGCTCATGGAATGTTGCCGCGCTGCTGCGGCCGGGAGTCCTGTTGGAAAACTACTATCGCGAACTGGTGAGCTTTTTGAGTGCCAGATTGGGCAACGCTCAAGCGGCAGAAGATGTGGTGCATGACGCTTATGTACGGGTGCTGGAGCGCACCAGCGATGAGCCGATTGAACAGCCACGGGCGTTTTTGTATCGCACCGCGCTTAATCTGGTGATCGACGGTCACCGCCGCAGCGCCTTGCGCCAGTCTGAGCCGCTGGAGGTGCTGGACAGCGAAGAGCGTTTTTTCAGCCCGTCGCCACAGCTGTTGATGGACCAGAATCAGCGCCTGCAACAGATCCAGCAGGCGCTCTCGGAATTGCCGGCGGCGTGCCGTGAGAGTTTTTTGCTACGCAAGCTGGAAGGCTTGTCCCACGTTGAGATCGCCGAACGCTTGGGCGTGTCGCGCAGCGTGGTCGAGAAGCACATCGTAAATGCCATGAAGCATTGCCGGATTCGAATTCGGCAGTGGGACAAGTCTTAAATTTTTTTTCCGTGTCCTCGTCCCTACTCAACAGACGACCTGCTGATCTGTCACAGAACAGTCGGGTTACGGGTTTTTTAATCCCTCTGTTGAGGGGCAATCCAGAGGACACTGGAAATGACACAGGCAATCGCTTCGGCCGTCGTTCATGATCTGATCGGCATCGGTTTCGGGCCTTCCAATCTGGCCCTGGCCATCGCCCTGGAAGAGAGCGGGCAGGTGCACGGTCCCTTGGATGTGCTGTTTTTAGACAAGCAGGCGGACTACCGCTGGCACGGCAATACGTTGGTGACCCAGAGCGAGTTGCAGATTTCCTTCCTCAAGGATCTGGTGACGCTGCGCAATCCCACCAGCCCTTATTCGCTCGTCAATTACCTTAAAGCCCACGACCGCCTGGTAGATTTCATCAACCTTGGGACCTTCTATCCTTGCCGGATGGAGTTCAACGACTACTTGCGTTGGGTGGCTTCACACTTTGAAGCGCAGAGCCGGTATGGCGAAGAAGTGCTGGCCATCGAGCCGGTGCTGCACCAGCAGCAGGTTGAGGCGCTGCGGGTTATCTCCCGCGATAGCCAGGGCCAGCACCATGTGCGCACGACGCATTCAGTGGTTGTCAGCGCCGGGGGCACGCCGCGCATTCCGGCCGCCTTCAAGGCGTTGAAAGACGATGCGCGGGTGTTTCATCACTCGCAGTACCTTGAGCGCATGAGCCGCCAGCCCTGCGTTAATGGCCAGCCGATGCGCATCGCAATCATTGGGGGCGGGCAGAGTGCTGCCGAAGCGTTTATCGACCTGAACGACAGCTACCCGTCGGCGCAGGTGGATTGGGTGTTACGCGGTTCGGCGTTGAAACCGGCGGACGACAGCCCGTTCGTCAACGAAGTGTTTTCGCCGGAGTTCACCGATCTGGTGTACCAGCAGGGCACTGCTGAGCGCGAGCGGTTGATCACTGAATATCAGAGCACCAACTATTCGGTGGTGGACATCGACTTGATCGAGCGCATCTACGGCATTTTTTATCGTCAGAAAGTGTCCGGTATTGCCCGCCATGTGTTCCACAGCCTGACCAGCATTGAAAGTGCAACCTCAGACGAGCAGGGCGTCAAGCTGGTCTTGCGCAACAGCGCCAGCGGTGATGTCAGCGAGCAGCACTACGATGCAGTGATTCTGGCCACCGGCTATGAGCGGCAAATGCACCGTCACCTGCTGGCGCCGCTGGCGCAATACCTGGGTGATTTTGAGGTGGATCGCGACTACCGGATCGTCACGGACAAGCGCTGCAAGGCCGGGATCTATATGCAGGGTTTTTGCCAGGCCAGCCATGGTTTGAGTGACACCTTGCTGTCGGTATTGCCGATACGCGCGCAAGAAATCTGCGCTTCGTTGTACGCCCATGACCAACATCACAAGCAGGGCAGCCTGACGGATGAGCGGGTGTTGGCGGCGGCGATATAACCATGTAGTCGTTGACTCGCAGCGCGAGGCTACGTCCGATGGCGCAGCGATCGTGAATCCCGAACCTGTGTCTTTACTGAAAGACTGCGGTTACCTGATTTACGACTGCTATGCAGCCGGACGTAGCCTCGCGGTGCTCGTCAACGACTACGCAGAGATGTAGGTACGCGCAAACTGAACCCTTCCTGAAGATAAATCTGATTCATAAAACGGAAGCTTTCCTACGGTTTACTCTCCTAAATGCCGGGAGTAAGCTGCCGACGTTTTCATAAAAGAGCGCAGATCCTAAGTGGGTAACAGTTCGAGTGACAGTAGTCGGCCGGTTATGAAGACCGGCGTATTCTCGGCAAGCTAACGCGCAGATTCCCCTGTCGTTGCTTGCTGACCAGCGAGCAGCGGCATCCTGAACGGGGTTGTGACCCCGAACCCGAAGCCCTCTCCCAGACACTGAAACGTGTTGCGCAGTGCAACACGACGTTCGCGCGTGCCTTCGGCACGGGGCGCACGTTCGGCTGTGCCTTCTTCAAGGCTGCGTTGACCGTTAGGGGAAGCACCATGAAGCACTTTTTTACGCCCGTTCGCCGTCGCCAGCACCGTCCAGCCTTACCTGGTTGCGTGTACGCCAATAATTGACGGCGGGCATCAGGCCCGCTGACCGAGACTAAAAAATGAATGACGGTTCGAGTTTAAGGCTGCCTGGGTAATCACGCTGAACAGGGTGACTACGCAGGCAGCGCAGGAGTAGCACCATGAAACACACCCTGAAAGAGTTCTTCGCAGGCTTTCTACGCACTCGCCACATTGGACGGCACTTTCGCCGTCTGGCCTTGCTCGACAGCCTGACCAACACCACGGTCAGCCGTGAAGTACCACCTACCCTGGCGCAAACCCTGGTGGCTTCGGCCAACACCGAAAGCGCGGCGTTGATCGACAAGCTCGGCACCCATACCGATGGCTTGAGTGAAGCTGAAGCGCAGACACTGCGTGACCGCCACGGCCTCAACGAGATTGAACACGAGCAGCCCCTCAGCCGCTGGGTGCACCTGTGGCACTGCTACAAAAACCCGTTCAACTTGCTGTTGACCTTGCTCGCGGCGGTCTCGCTGGCCACCGATGACATCCAGGCGGCAGTAGTGATCAGCACCATGGTGGTGCTGTCGACCCTTCTGCGTTTTTGGCAAGAAGCCCGTTCGAACAAAGCAGCCGACGCCCTCAAGGCGATGGTGAGCAACACCGCCACGGTCATGCGCCGGGACTTCAGCGCAGAAGCGTCACCGATGTTTGGCAAGTTCTATGGTGCAGCCCAGCTAATTAAAGGTGCGCAACGCATTGAGTTGCCGATCAAACAATTGGTTCCGGGTGACCTGATCGTGTTGTCGGCAGGGGACATGATCCCGGCCGATTGCCGGGTATTGAGCGCCAAGGATTTGTTTGTCAGCCAAGCGGCCATGACCGGTGAGTCGATGCCGGTGGAGAAGTTTGCGCATCACTCTGACAGCCAGACTATCAACCCGCTGGAGCTGGAAAATATTTTGTTCATGGGCACCAACGTGGTGTCCGGCGCCGCCTCCGCTGTGGTCCTGACCACTGGTAATAACACTTACTTTGGTGCGCTGGCCCAGCGTGTCGGGGCCACCGACCGTGGGCCGACTTCGTTCCAGACCGGGGTTAACAAGGTCAGCTGGTTGTTGATCCGCTTTATGTTTGTGATGGCGCCGCTGGTGCTGTTCATCAATGGTTTTACCAAAGGTGACTGGACTGAAGCGTTGCTGTTCGCGCTGTCGGTGGCGGTGGGCCTGACCCCTGAAATGCTGCCGATGATTGTGACCTCGACCCTGGCCAAGGGCGCGGTGTTTCTGTCGCGCAAAAAAGTCATCGTCAAACGTCTGGACGCTATCCAGAACTTTGGTGCGATGGACGTGCTGTGTACCGATAAAACCGGGACCCTGACCCAGGACAAAATCTTCCTGGCGCGCCATGTGGATGTGTGGGGTGAAGAGTCCGACGACGTGCTGGAAATGGCCTACCTGAACAGCTACTACCAGACCGGCCTGAAAAACCTGCTGGACGTGGCGGTGCTGGAGCATGTGGAAGTGCACCGCGAATTGAACGTGGGCACGGCGTTCAATAAGGTTGACGAGATTCCGTTCGACTTCACCCGCCGCCGTATGTCGGTGGTAGTCGCCGAGCAGGATCAGCCGCACCAGTTGATCTGCAAAGGTGCGGTCGAAGAAGTGCTGTCGGTGTGCAAGACCGTTCGCCACGGCGATCAGGAGGAAGCCCTCAGCGACGAGCTGCTGGCGCGTATTCGCCAGGTAACGGCGGCCTTCAATGAGGAAGGTTTGCGTGTGGTCGCGGTGGCTGCGCGTTCGATGGCTGCGGGCCGTGACACCTACAGCCTGGCAGATGAGCAGGAACTGACGCTGATCGGCTATGTTGCGTTTTTGGACCCGCCCAAAGAAAGCACTGCGCCTGCGCTCAAAGCGCTGGCCGAGCATGGTGTAGCGGTCAAAGTGCTGACCGGTGACAACGAACTGGTGACGGCCAAAATTTGCCGCGAAGTGGGCCTTGAGCAACAAGGCTTGCTGATGGGCAATGACATTGAGCGCATGACTGACGCCGAGCTGGCGGTTGCGGTCGAGACCACTAACGTCTTTGCCAAGCTGACACCCACTCACAAGGAACGCATTGTCCGTTTGCTCAAGGCTAACGGCCATGTGGTGGGCTTTATGGGCGACGGGATCAACGACGCCCCGGCCCTGCGCACTGCAGATATCGGGATTTCAGTGGACAGCGCCGTAGACATCGCCAAAGAAGCGGCCGACATCATTCTGTTGGAAAAAAGCCTGATGGTGCTGGAGGAGGGCGTGCTGGAAGGCCGTCGCACCTTCGCCAACATGCTCAAGTACATCAAAATGACCGCCAGCTCGAACTTCGGTAACGTGTTCTCGGTGTTGGTCGCCAGTGCGTTCATTCCGTTTCTGCCGATGTTGCCGATGCACCTGCTGGTACAAAACCTGCTGTACGACGTGTCTCAGATCGCGATTCCATTTGATAACGTCGATGACGAAATGCTGAAAAAACCACAACGCTGGCAGCCAGCGGATGTCGGACGTTTCATGCTGTTCTTCGGGCCTATCAGCTCGGTGTTTGACGTGCTGACCTTCGCCCTGATGTGGTACGTGTTCAAGGCCAATACCCCTGAGCATCAAACCCTGTTCCAGTCGGGCTGGTTCGTGGTCGGGCTGCTAACGCAAACCCTGATTGTGCACATGATCCGTACACCGAAAATTCCGTTTCTGCAAAGCCGTGCAGCGACGCCGTTGATGGTGATGACCGGGGTGATCATGGCCATCGGTATTTTCCTGCCGATGGGGCCGCTGGCCAGCTACTTCAAACTGGAGGCTCTGCCACCGCTGTACTTCATTTTCCTGCCGGTGATTTTGCTGGCGTACATGGCGCTGACCCAAGCGGTCAAGGGCTTTTACATCCGTAAGTTTGGCTGGCAATAAGGGCTTTCAAAGCGTGGGCTGCGGTCATGTAACGATCGCAGACCATACCCCTTGGAGGCATTTAATCTCGGGCGCGCCCCATCATTTAAGAAATTTCCTACATCCCGTGTGGTACTTTCCCTTCTCGTAAGTTGCACCCGAATGGCGATTATTCGCGGCTTGATTTCAATCGGGTATCGCGATGTTGCGTTCAAGTAGCGGTGAGGACGCACGGGAGGTTTGTAGGAAATATCCTATACTTTCCCTTGTATTCATAAGCATGTTAATCATGAGGAAGTTACGGAATTATCTATTCAAAAAAATAGATAAAGCCGCCCACGTCCTGTTATTGGCAGTTTTTGGCAGGGGTTCAAATGTATAAAGTCTTGATTGCCGATGATCACTCCTTGATTCGCACGGCTGTGCGACTGCTGTTGGAGAATCAGGGTTACACCGTCGTGGCCGAAGCGACTAACGGAATTGATACGGTGCAGTTGGCGCGCCAGCATGCGGTCGATCTGGTGGTCCTGGACATCACCATGCCGGGTCTGGACGGTCTGGAGGTGATCAGCCGGATCAAGGCCTCAGGGCTGAGCTGCCGGATTCTGGTGCTGACCTCCCAAGCGGCGCTGTTTTATTCGCAGCGATGCATGAAGGCCGGTGCAGCAGGGTTCGTGACAAAAAACCAGGAGCTCAGCGAGTTGCAACGTGCGGTCAGGACGATCATGGACGGTTATACGTTTTTCCCTAACTTGGCGATCAGTTCGGTTCGAAACAGTGATGCAACATTGACGGATATCGAATTGATTGAAAGTTTATCGGCCCGCGAGTTAACTATTTTGCAGCAACTTGCTCGAGGTATCAGTAATAAACAAATTGCACTGGATATGACCCTGAGCAGCAAGACAATCAGTACCTATAAGGCACGGTTAATTGAAAAGTTAAACATGAAGTCAGTTGTTTATCTGGCAGAGTTTGCCAAACGTAATGGCTTGATTTAAATGAAGCTTTTTGTGCGGCACGGGCTGTTGATCGTGTCGCTGGTTCTGGGATGGCCTTACGCACTGGCGCAGCCGACGGTGCAGTCGTTGCAGTTGTTGGGCCGCTCAAATGTTGAAGCCTACAGCGTGGTGCTTGAGGCGCCCGACTGGCAATGGCTTAAACAGCACGACACCTTGCGGCTGGGGATTTCGGCACCGGATTACGCACCCTTTGACATGACCGGTAATGACCAGGACTTTGAAGGGCTGACGGCGGATTACATGCAGCTACTCTCCGAGTTGTTGCACGTTAATGTTGACGTTAAACGGTATGCCTCAAGGTCGCTGGCGATAAACGCGCTCAAGCGCGGCGAGCTGGACTTGCTGAGCAGTGCCAACGGCTTTGAAGCGCAAGATCGCGCACTGGTGCTGAGCCAGGCCTATGCCGACGACTCGCCCACACTGGTAACGCGCAGCGCTAACCAACCGGTGATGCCGACTGATCTGGCAGGCAAGCGCTTGGCCATGCTAGATCACTATTTGCCGCCGCAAGAAGTCCGGGCGTTTTACCCCAAGGCCGAGTTGCAGCTTTATCCCTCAACACTGAGTGCTATTGGCGCTGTGGCGTTTGGTCAGGCTGATGCTTACCTGGGGGACTTCATCAGCGCCAACTACCTGATCAATAAAAACTACCTCAACAATGTGCAATTGGCCGACTTCTCGCGCATCGATGTCAGCCCTTTTGCGTTTGCGCTGGCGCGCGATAACGCCCGGTTGCTGCGCATAGTCAATGCGGGGCTGGCGGCGATTCCGGCCAGTGAGCGGATGACGATTCTGCGTCGCTGGAGTTCGGAAGGGCCGCAAGTGAGTAGTCATTCGCGGCTGAACCTCACCGCCAGTGAACAGCGTTGGCTGGATGCGCATCCGCGTCTGCGGGTGGCGATCAATGATCAATACTTGCCGCTGTCGTTTATTGACGAGCAGGGTGTGTTTAAAGGCGTCAGTGCCGATGTGCTGTTTAATATCAGCGCGCGCACCGGCCTTGAGTTCGAGGTGGTTAAAGGCCACTCGGTGCAGGACCTGATCAGTCTGGTCAGCAGCGGCAAAGCCGATGTTATCGGCGCCTTCACCCCTAGCGTCTATCGCGAAGCGCAGTTGCTGTTTACCCGGCCTTATCTGACCACGCCGTTTGTGCTGGTGACCTCTACCCGACTTGAGAGCCCTGACACGCTGGATGAGATGGCGGGGCAACGCCTGGTACTGGTGCGAGGCAATGTGTTGCGCGAGTTTGTATTGCGGCACTACCCCCGCATCCAACTGCTGGAGGCAGACAACGCTGTCGATGCCATGGCGATGGTGGTCGCAGGCAAGGCGGATGGCGCCATCAACGCGTTGATCAGTGCGCGCTACATGATTTCGCGGCGTTTTAACGGGCAGTTGCACATCACCAGTACGGTGGGCACTCAGCCCGCACAGATCGGTTTTGCCACCGCGCGTGATGCTCCACAACTGCATGGAATTCTGGACAAGGCGTTGCTGAGTATTTCTCCTGAAGACATGAGCGTGCTGACCAATCGCTGGCGCGACGACTCGCCGGAGAGCGAAAGTTATTGGTTGCGTAATCGGGCTGCGATTCTCCAGGGCTTTGCCATTGCGGCAGTGCTGCTGTTGCTCGCGTTTGGCTGGATTGCCTATTTGCGTCGCAGTGTCGCCAGGCGCCAGCAGTTGCTGGAGCAAGTGCAAATTGCCAAACAACAGGCCGATGAGGCGAATCGCGCCAAAACCACGTTTTTAGCCACCATGAGCCATGAAATCCGCACGCCCATGAATGCGGTGATCGGCATGCTTGAGCTGGCGATGAAAAAAGCCGATCAGGGCGTGATGGATCGACTGGCCATTGAAGTGGCGTCGGGGGCTGCTCGCGAATTGCTGGAGTTGATCGGCGATATTCTGGACATCGCCCGCATTGAGTCCGGGCATCTGTCATTGAGCCCCAAGCGCGCCAATGTGCAGGCGTTGGTGATGTCGGTCGTGCGTATGTTTGATGGTTTGGCCCGGCAGAAACATCTGAGCCTGGTGTATGAACCCGCTATATCGGCGGCGGATATCGACGTGTTGATCGACCCGATGCGCTTTAAACAGATTGTTTCCAATGTGCTGAGCAATGCCATCAAGTTTACCGAGCAAGGGGAAGTCCGTCTGACGTTAAACGTGCAGCCTCACCCTGACGGGTCGCAGGTATCGATTGGTATGAGGGTTGATGACACTGGAGCAGGCATTGGCGAGGAGGATCTGCGTCGACTGTTTAGCCCTTTTGTTCAGGCCAGCAACAATCATCAATCGGCGCGCAGTGGCTCAGGGCTGGGGCTGGTGATTTGCCGCACGCTCTGCGAAATGATGGGCGGGACGATTCAGATGAGCAGTGAGCCGGGCAAAGGCACTCACGTTGATATCAGCCTCAACGTGCCGCGCCTTGAACCCGATGCCGGACAGGCCGATGACGAAGTTGAAGGGTTGGCCTCGCCGGGCTCGATGAGCATTCTGGTGGTGGACGACTACCCGGCCAACCGGGTGCTGCTGGCTCAACAATTGAGTTACCTGGGGCACCGCGTTATTGATGCCGAGAACGGTGCCCAAGGCCTGGCGGCGTGGCGCGCGGGCAGGTTTGACGTGGTTATTACCGATTGCAACATGCCGGTCATGAATGGCTACGATTTGGCCCGCGCCATACGCAGCGATGAGGCCGGGCGGGCGCTTGAGCCATGCCTTGTTTTGGGGCTGACAGCCAATGCCCAGCCCGAAGAAATTGAGCGCTGCCGGCAAGCCGGTATGGATCAGTGTCTGTTCAAGCCGATCAGCCTGCAGGACTTGAGTCTGTGCCTGGCCTCCGGAACTCCTGGCCCTGAAAGCGTGTCTTACGCCGAACCTCTTGCCGAGGGCAGCGATGAAATTGACTTGGCCTACCTCCAGCAACTGGCTCAGTGCGATGACGCGCTGGTGCATCAGTTGCTGACGGATATGGCCGTCAGCACCGATGAGGATCTTGCGCAGTTGATGCAGCTTTTTGTCAGCGATGATTTTGAAGGGCTGGCTGCGCTGGCGCACAAGATTAAAGGCGGCGTTGCCCTGGTCCAGGCCAAAGGCTTGATGCGTTGTTGCGAGCAACTTGAGGCCGCGTGCGCATTGGGCGATCCGCCGTTAATCCTTCCGTGTGTGGATGCGTTGCATGCAGAGATGGAGCGCTTTGCCCAGGCACTGGAGGAGCATATGCAGCATCAGGGAGCGCAGTGATCCGCAGACAAGCGGTGCCTTGAAAAACAGGGCACGCCACCTATTAATCGTTGAACCGGGCTGTTTTGTTTAAACATTCAACGCAACGACGTGTGACGACGGTTAAAGCACTATGCCTAATAAGTCTTTACGAATATTGATCGCTGACTCCGATACCGAGCAGGCGTTAAAAATAGACAGGGCGCTCAATCTGGCGGGATACCACCGGGTCGCCCCTCTGCGCGCAATTGATGCGCTAAAAGGGCTTCGCGACGCCAAACCTGGTGAGTTCGACTTGCTTTTGATCAGCCAGAAAATGGCCGGTGGCCCGGCTGTCGATGCAGCGCAATACCATCGCGATAACGCGCAGTTTCGGCATATCCGCATTTATCAGGATGCCGACGCGCTGGCCACGAATATTGTTGAGCTGATGCAGAGCATTGACCCGCCAAAGCGCCCTTGAGACGAATACTTGTTTGCGTCACTGCTGGCACGCTAAGGTCGCAGGCTCTCAAAATAAAATCAGACCTTGGGGAAGATGCGCGATGTCGCAAGTGGTAGTCGTACAAGCAAACTATACGGACCCGGTTCACGCTCAAGCACTGCGAGACGTGTTGAACCACTACGCGCAGGACCCTATGGGCGGCGGCGAAGCGTTATCAGCCCAGGTGCTGGAACAACTGCCGGGCGAGTTGGCCAAGCGTGCACATGCATTCAGTGTGCTGGCTTTTGTGGATGGCCAGGCCGCCGGGCTGGTTAACTGTTTTGAAGGTTTTTCGACGTTTGCCGGGAAGCCGCTGGTCAACGTGCACGACGTGTCAGTGGTCGATACCTACCGTGGCTTGGGCCTGAGCCAAAAAATGCTGAACAAGGTCGAGGCCATTGCGCGGGAACGCGGCTGCTGCAAAATCACCCTCGAAGTTCTCGAGGGCAACCCTGTGGCTCAGGGTTCTTACCGCAAATTCGGGTTTAGCGCAGGGCAACTGGACCCGGCCCACGGGCGTATGCTGTTTTGGAACAAGCCGCTGTAACAGCGCGATGCTGTTCTTTTGAGCGATATTTTGCGCCTGTGGGAGCGGGCTTGCTCGCGATGGTCTTCAGAGCACCTGATTTACTCAGTTAATACGCGTCATTGTTAACGACCATCGCGAGCAAGCCCGCTCCCACTTTGATTAGCATCTATTAATTGACCGCGCTTTGCACCGGCGCCGCTTTGGGCTTGATCAGGCTGAAATCAATCAGGGCTTTTTGCGGGCGAGAGTACGGGTTGCCGATCAATTGCGGGCGTACGACAAACTCATCGCTGACCAGGCTCTTCTTGTCATCCAGCTCTTTAGCGCTTAACCCGGCCAGGTCTGCCCAGGTGTGGATGAACTGTGAGCTGCTGTAAGGGCGCTCCAGATCGCCGGCGAAATCCCAAGTGTGGTCTTCACGCCATTTGGGCGAGGCCCAGGCCAAAAAGGGGATGGTGTACATCGGTGCGGTTGGCTTGGCCTCGTTGCGCCCCAACGTGTCGTGGCCCACAGAGTCGAACACGTCTTCACCGTGGTCGGACAAATACAGCAGAAAGCCGTTCGGGTCGGTTTTGGCGAAGTCCTTGATCAGGCTCGACACCACGAAGTCGTTATACAGCACCGCATTGTCATAGCTGTTGTAGGTGGGGATCTGGTCATCGCTCAACCCGGCAGGTGCACCGGTACGGTCGCTGAATTTGTCGAAGGTCGGTGGGTAGCGGTACTGATAACTCATGTGAGTGCCGAGCAAGTGAATCACGATGAGTTTGCGCGGTGCGCTGTCGGCCAGGATCTTGTTAAAGGGTTCCAGGACATCGCCGTCATATTGGCGGGCGTTCTGGTTGCGGTTGTTATTGAGGTACACCTGCTGGTCGGCCTGTTCGGAGAAGGTGGTGAGCATGGTGTTGCGTTTGGTCATGGTCTGCTGGTTGGTGATCCAGAAGGTTTTGTAACCCGCTTGTTTCATCACGCTGACCAGCGACGGGGTGCTGAGGTACAAGTCCGGGTTTTCTTCGTCGGCGAAGGTCAGCACTTGTTGCAGGGCTTCGATGGTGTAAGGGCGTGGCGTGACGACGTTGTCAAAGATCGCCAGTTGGTCGCGCAATTTGTCCAGGTTGGGCGTGGTTTCGCGAGGGTAACCGTACAGGCTCATGCGCTGGCGGTTGGTGGATTCACCGATGACCAGAACTAGCGTGGTCGGTTGGCCTGCTTCTTCATCTGTGAGGTTGGTGAGCGGCGGGATTTTGCTGGCGCTGGCGAGCATGCCTTGCATGCTGTCCAGTTGTTGCAGATAACGACGATAAGCGACCACCATTTGCCATGGCACGGCGGGTTCTACGCGGCTTTCAAAGCTTTCGAGGGCTGAGGCGAAGGTGTCGTGTTTAAGCGTCTGTTTGATCAGCGGGTAGCCGACCACTGCGAGCACGATCGCCAGGGCTGCGGCCCAGGCTTGGGCGCGGGGCAGGTACACCGGGCGCAGGCGTGTCCAGAGGAAAACCGCGAACGCGGTATGCGCCAGGAAGGCCAGCACCATCCACCAGGCAAAGTATTGCATCATGTACTCGCCGGCTTCAGAGGTGTTCGACTCGAACATGATGAAGATGACGCTTTGCGAGAACTCTTGCTGGTAGATAAAGAAATAGCCAAGACTGGCCATGGAGCAGGCCCACAGCACCACGCCGATCACCGCGGCCATGATCCGGGTGCGGGCGGGGAACATCAGCATCGGCGCCAACCACAGGGCGCTCATCACAAATGCTTGGCGAAAGCCTGAAAAGCCCGAAGTACCGGTGAGCTGTATCAACAGTTGAGTGATGCCGGAAAAGTACCAGAAGAATAGAAACAACCAGCCCAAACCAGCCCAATCGAACCCGTTCGCAGATGCATTACTGCGTTTAAACAACCCCATACAACACTCCAGCGCAATACAGCTTGAATGGTTGACGCCGGATGACCCAGCACAACGCGTGTGGGCTGTCTGAAAATAAAACAGCCAAAAAGTGATCAATTGTCACAAAAGTCATGTGAAAACTTTGTGCGGGAGATGAAACCTCGAGGGGGGTCGTAGGAGCGAGCTTGTCTCGCGATCTTTTGATCTTTTAAAAGATCGCGAGACAAGCTCGCTCCTACGGTTGGGGAGGGGTTTTTAGTGTTTTTTTACGCAGATCGCCGTTCATCCGTCCGCTGAGTGGATTCAATCGGGAATCTGCCCCGCTGCATGTGCGAAACTATGCGCCATGCGATAGGACTAATCCTTAGCCGAGCACCTTAAGCATTGCTGAACTAAGGTGCTGTACACCTATTTATTTGCCGTTGGGAGCAACAGTACATGCAGTTGGGAATTATTGGATTGGGCCGTATGGGCGGGAACATCGCACGGCGTCTGATGCTCAATGGGCATACCACCGTGGTTTTTGACCGCAATACCGATTTCGTCAGTGCTCTGGAACAGGACGGCGCTACCGGCGTTGCTGACCTGCCTGCGCTTGTGGCTGGCCTGGCCAAGCCTCGCGCTGTGTGGGTCATGCTGCCGTCTGGCGCACCTACCGAAGACACGATCGATACCCTGAGCCAACTGCTCGACGCCGATGACATCATCATCGATGGCGGTAACACCTTCTATAAAGACGATATTCGTCGCTCCAAAGCGCTGGCTGAAAAAGGCATTCGTTATGTCGACGTCGGTACTTCGGGCGGCGTCTGGGGCCTGGAACGCGGTTACTGCATGATGATCGGCGGTGACACGCAAGTGGTTAAACACCTGGACCCGCTGTTTGCTGCGCTGGCCCCGGGCCTGGGCGATATTCCACGGACCAAGGACCGTGTGTCTGATGACGATCGCGCCGAGCGCGGTTACATCCACGCAGGCCCGGCGGGTGCAGGGCACTTCGTCAAAATGGTGCACAACGGTATCGAGTACGGCTTGATGCAGGCGTATGCCGAAGGCTTCAACCTGATGAAGATGAAAGGCGGTGAAAACCTGCCTGAAGACCAGCGTTTTGACCTGAACCTGGGCGATATCGCTGAAGTGTGGCGTCGTGGCAGTGTGGTGTCGTCCTGGTTGCTGGACTTGACCGCCGACGCACTGGCCGTTGACGCACCGCTGGACGGTTACTCGGGCGCCGTGGCTGACAGCGGTGAAGGCCGCTGGACTATCGAAGCTGCCATGGAGCAGTCGACGCCGGTGCCTGTTCTGTCCAACGCCCTGTTTGCCCGTTATAGCTCGCGCCAGCAAAGCCTGTATGGCGACAAATTGTTGTCGGCCATGCGCTTTGGTTTCGGCGGCCATGTGGAGACGCCTAAAAAATGACCGAACCGTCCAGCAAATCCAACGTTAAACCTGCGCCTCCTACCACTCTGTTTCTGTTTGGGGCCCATGGTGATCTGGTAAAGCGCTTGTTAATGCCGGCGCTGTACAACTTGACTCGGGACGGTTTGCTGGACGATGGCTTGCGCATTGTGGGCGTTGACCACAATGCGATCAGTGATGAGGGCTTTGCCAAGAAGCTGGAGGACTTCATTCGCACGGAGGCCGCTAGCAAGGTCAACCATCCTGATGGTCAGGGCCTGAATGCTGACTTGTGGGCCCGTTTGGCGAAAAACATCAGTTATGTGCAGGGCGATTTCCTTGACGACAGCACCTACGCGGCGCTGGAGCAGAAAATTTTCGCCAGTGGCACGGGCAACGCGGTGTTTTACCTGGCCACTGCCCCGCGCTTTTTCAGCGAAGTGGTGCAGCGGCTGGGTGCCAGCGGGCTGCTTAAAGAAACCCCGGAGGCTTTTCGCCGGGTAGTGATTGAAAAACCTTTTGGCTCGGATGTCGACACGGCGCAAGCCTTGAACGCTTGCCTGTTGAGTGTCATGAGCGAGAAGCAGATCTACCGGATTGACCATTATCTGGGCAAGGAAACGGTCCAGAACATTTTGGTCAGCCGCTTTTCCAACGGGCTTTTTGAGTCGTTCTGGAACAACCATTACATCGACCACGTGCAGATCACGGCCGCTGAAACGGTCGGGGTCGAGACCCGTGGCAGCTTTTACGAAAACACCGGTGCCTTGCGCGACATGTTGCCTAACCACCTGTTCCAGTTGTTGGCCATGGTGGCGATGGAGCCACCGGCGGCGTTTGGCGCAGATGCGGTGCGCGGCGAAAAGGCCAAAGTGATTGGCGCGATTCGGCCGTGGTCGATTGAAGATGCGCGCAAAAACTCGGTGCGTGGTCAATACACGGCGGGCGAGTCGGGCGGTAAGCCTGTGCCCGGTTATCGTGAAGAAAACAATGTGGCCGCAGACAGCTCGACGGAGACCTTTGTCGCCCTCAAAGTGATGATCGACAACTGGCGTTGGGTGGGTGTGCCGTTTTACCTGCGCACCGGCAAGCGCATGAGCGCGCGTGACACCGAAATTGCGATCTGCTTTAAACCCGCGCCGTACGCACAGTTTCGCGACACCGAAGTGGAACGCTTGAAGCCCAACTATCTGCGTATCCGCATCCAGCCCAATGAAGGCATGTGGTTTGACTTGCAGGCCAAGCGTCCTGGTCCGGGTCTGAACATGGCCAATATTGAGCTGGGTTTTGCCTACAAGGACTTCTTTGAGGTGCAGCCGTCTACTGGCTACGAGACCTTGATTTATGACTGCCTGACCGGCGATCAAACCTTGTTTCAGCGGGCCGATAACATCGAAAACGGCTGGCGCGGCGTGCAGCCTTTTCTCGATGCCTGGCGTGAGCAGGCGGACGTGCACTTCTATAAAGCCGGTGAAGACGGGCCGCAGGCCGCCAGGGATTTGTTGGCCCGCGATGGCCGCGTATGGCTGGACATCGAATGAGTACGCCGACGCAAGAGCCGATTCAGTTGGTGCTGTGCGACATGGACGGCACCTTGCTCAGGCCCGATCACAGCATTAGCCCGCGCACGTTGGCGGCGGTAAAAGCGCTGCAGGCTGCGGGCGTGTACTTCACGCTGGCCACTGGGCGACCGCCGCGAGGCATGCGTGAGCAGATCAAACTGCTGGGTATCGAGTTGCCAACGGCTGCCTTTAATGGCGGGGTGCTGGTTAACCCTGATGGTAGTTACCTGCAAACGCATCCCGTGCCCTATGAGGCAGTGAAAACGACGTTGAATGTACTGGCTGACCACGACGTTGAGGTCTGGGTGTTTGCCGATGATCAATGGTTGTTGCGCGACCCCGATGGCCCCATGGTGGCGCAGGAGCAGAATGCGCTGGGCTTTGCTCCGCGGGTGGTCACTGAGTTTGGTGACTATTTGCACCGGGTCGACAAAATTGTCGCGGCCAGTCGTAATGCTCCGTTGTTGGTTAAGCTTGAGCAGCAGCTCCAAGGTGTATTGGGTGACGAGGCGCTGGCCAGTCGCTCGCAGGCGTTTTATCTGGATGTGACAGCCTTGCATGCCAACAAGGGCGAAGCGCTTGCCACCTTGGCTGCGCGTTTAGGGGTGCCGCTGGAGCGCACCATGGCTTTGGGTGATGGCGGCAATGACCCGGCGATGTTCAAGCGTGCCGGGCTGTCGGTTGCAATGGGCCAGGCAGACGAGGCAATCCGCAAGCAGGCGATGTATGTCACCGCAAGCAACGAGGACGATGGCGTGGCGCAGGCACTTGAGCGTTTTGTCCTGAAGCCTTGATGGCTGATCGAAGACGCCACTTTGTCCGGTTTTTGGCGTAATCACGGTCTTTTTCGGAGCGCGCTGCTTGTTATAGTCGCTCGCTCATCGATCGGCGACAACGCCCCAAAAAGGATTCAGGTTATGCCCGAGTACCAGGCTTTCAAGGTTGAGTTAAACGACAGCATCGCCCACGTGACGATCAATCGACCTGAAAAGGTCAATGCGATGAATGCGGCATTCTGGACTGAGATCATTGAGATTTTTCAGTGGATCGATGAAACCGATGCCGTGCGCGTGGTGGTGATCAGTGGCGCCGGCAAGCACTTTTCGGCCGGCATTGATTTGATGCTGCTGGCGTCGGTTGCCAATGAGCTGGGCAAGGATGTCGGGCGTAACGCTCGCCTGCTACGGCGTAAAATCCTGCAAATGCAGGCCTCGTTCAGTGCTGTTGATCAATGTCGCAAGCCTGTTCTGGCCGCTGTCCAGGGTTATTGCCTAGGGGGCGCCATTGATTTGATCGCGGCCTGTGACATGCGCTATGCCGCAGCAGATGCGCAGTTTTCGATCAAAGAAATCGACATGGGCATGGCCGCCGATGTCGGCACTTTGCAACGTTTGCCGCGCATTATCGGTGACGGCATGCTTCGGGAGCTGGCGTATACCGGGCGTATGGTCGACGCTGAAGAAGCGCGCAGTATTGGCCTGGTCAACCGGGTCTACAGTGATCATGAGCGTTTGCTGGAGGGGGTCATGGCCATTGCGCAAGACATCGCCGGTAAATCGCCGATTGCGGTGGGCGGGACCAAGCAAATGATCAGTTACATGCGTGATCACCGTGTCGATGATGGCCTTGAATATGTTGCCACCTGGAACGCGGCCATGTTGCAATCCACGGACTTGCGTTTGGCCATGGCCGCACATATGAGCAAACAAAAGCCTGAATTTCAGGATTGACGCGGTCGCCGCGTCGCACCTCAACTTGACCTGGGATGTTGTGATGACTTCGCGTTGGACTACGGCAGTACTGGACACCGATTTTGCTGGCGGCTTGGCCGTGGCGCGTGGCCCAGAGGGTTTTTTGCTCGACGACAATGGCCCATTGTTTCCACGTGAATGGCTCAAGCGCCAGGACCTGCCGGTTTTGGCTGAGCATGGTATTGGCCATCTGGATGGCGAGCCGGTCTACCTGCTGGAATTGAAGGGCACTGCTCAGGTTCAGGGCTGCCAGTGGCAGAGTTTGCGCGCGTTTATGCTGCAAGGCGACCACACGCTGTACAAGGTGTTGGGTTACGCCGCGCAAATTGGCACGTGGGCCCGTGAGCACCGTTTTTGTGGCAGTTGCGGGCAGGCCATGACGCAGGTGCCGAGGGAGCGGGCGATGTATTGCGCGACGTGTGACTTGCGCAGCTATCCGCGTATTTCGCCGAGCATGATTGTGCTGATTACCCGTGGCGATGAAGTCTTGCTGGCGCGTTCGCCACGCTTTGTGCCGGGTGTTTACAGCACTCTTGCTGGTTTTGCCGAGCCGGGTGAGTCGGCCGAAGACTGCCTGATTCGCGAGGTGCACGAAGAAGTGCAGGTCCAGGTCAAGAATATTCAGTATGTGGGCAGTCAGTGCTGGCCGTTCCCGCACTCGATGATGCTGGGTTTTCATGCAGAGTATGCGGGCGGTGACATCGTGCCCCAGGCCGACGAGATTGAAGATGCGCAGTGGTTCAACATTCACCACTTGCCGCCATTGCCGGCGTCGCGCTCGATTGCGCGTTATCTCATCGACCTGTACGTGGCGCGGCGTTTAGGCCATGTCGAACCAGTGTTGCCAGGCTAGGCGCACCGTCAGCCCCAGGACCACGGTGATGAACACCGGGCGAATGAATTTGGCCCCGCCGCTGATTGCGCTGCGGGCGCCAAAGAAGGCGCCGATCATGACCGCAAAGCCCATGGTCAGACCGATGATCCAGTCCACATGCCCGGAGAAGATGAAGATCGACAGCGCCGTGATGTTGCTGACGAAGTTCATGCTGCGGGCGACCCCGCTGGCCTTCACCAGGTCGATGGGGTAGAGCAGCATACTGCTGACGGTCCAGAACGCACCGGTTCCCGGGCCCGCTACGCCATCATAGAAACCCAGGCCAATACCTTGTGGCAGTTGCCATTTCTTTTTGATCGGCGCGTCGTTGTCGATCGGGGTTTTAGGCGTGCCGCCAAACAGTAAGTACAGCCCGCAGCCGAAGACGATCACCGGCAACATTTTGTTGAGCCATTCAGCCGGCATGTAATGGGCGGCGATAGCGCCGATCAGGGCGCCTGTCAGGGTGCCGAAAATAGCCAGCTTCCACTCGCGTGGATGGAACAGTTTGCGCCGATAAAAGGTGAAGCTGGCTGTGGCTGCGCCGAATGTCGAGCTAAGTTTGTTGGTCCCCAATACCAGGTGCGGCGGTAGGCCGGCGGTCAGCAGGGCAGGGGTGGTCAGCAAGCCGCCACCGCCCGCAATCGCGTCGATAAAACCGGCGACAAACGCAACGGCGGCCAAAATGGCGAGGGTGGTCAAATCTACGCTGAGGCTGAGATCAAAAGGCATGAGGTCGACTTAATTCGGCGGGACGTATGCGCGATGCGCTGAAGGAAGCAGCCATCTTACCCATAACCGCAGGAAGCGGCGACAGGCCTTTTATTACGGGCAAAGGTTGCTCAGGTGACGGCTGATGAATACGTCTGCGCTATACGTTCGGCTCAGCAGCAGCCGTCACAAGGCTGCTGCTGTTTAACTAGATGGACTGCTGCAAATAGGGGGAGGAGGCCGGTGAGTCAGAGCGGCGGGTGTTCACTGATAACGCGCCAAGCTTGATCAGGCGTGTCCGTGTGACATTGCGGCTCAAGCCCAGCAGTTTGGCGGTATGCACCTGGTTGTGATGGCAAAACTCGTAGGCAGCGCGAAGCAGGCTGTCTTCAACCGTTTCATGCAACGCGCCGGGTTCTTCTTCGAACAGCCTGCGAAACGCGCGTTGCAGCAGGTCTTGGGTGCTGTCTTGCGAATGCGTGTGTGACGGCCCGGTTGTTTCCTGACGCCTTACGCGTGAAGGTGACAGTCGCAGGTCTTGCACGGAGATGGTCTGGTTGCGGCACAGCAACAAGCTGTGATGCATGACGTTTTCCAGTTCGCGGATGTTGCCCTGCCATGGGTGTTGGGTGAGGGCTTCTTCGGCGCATGGGCTGAGCGTCGACGGGCCGTGTTGCAGACGTTGCCGATAGGTGTGCAGGAAGTGTCTGGCCAGTGGCAGGATATCCCCTGGTCGCTCGCGCAATGGGCGCAGCACCAGGCTCACGACATTCAGGCGGTAGTAGAGGTCTTCGCGAAAATGCCCCGCTTCGATGGCCTGCTCCAGGTTGACGTTGGTGGCGGCCAGTACGCGGACATTAATCGGCGTGCTTTTGCGCGAGCCGAGCCTGACGACTTCCTGCTCCTGCAATACACGCAGCAGTTTCACTTGAATGGGCAGCGGCAAGTCGCCGATTTCATCCAGAAACAAGGTGCCGCCGTCAGCTTCTTCGAACCAGCCCGCTTTGGCGGCCAGTGCGCCGGTGAAGGCGCCTTTTTCGTGACCGAACAATTCGGCTTCAACCAGCGACTCGGCAAATGCGCCGCAGTTGACGGCGACAAAAGGCTGCTGATGGCGGTGGCTGAGTTGATGAATGTGTCGGGCTACCAGCTCTTTGCCAGTGCCTGTTTCGCCAATGATCAAGACGCTGGCGTCGCTGGGAGCTATTTGTTGCAGATGCGCCAGTAACGCTTTGGACACGGGGTCTTCAAACACTTGGGCCGTGGCCCTTATGGAGGTCGCGAGTGCCGGAGTCGACGGTAATGTTAAAAGCTGCAATGGACAGCTCCTTTTATCGGGGGGCTCTGCCCACAAAAGGAAAGCCGAAGGCGACTTTATAAGGGGATTTTGATATTCCGTAAACTAACGTAATTCCATATTTATATATCCTTATGGCATATCTGACTTGCATAACGCCCTACTTTTAGCGCTTTATAAGGCTATGTATTAGCGTTTGGCCGAGTTTGGGAAGGCTCCTACAGGTTTTCTCAGCGCTGCCTCTTTGTTTGAGCTGTTCAATCGGTTATTTCTAAATGCCGCGCTTTTCACGCGGTTTCACTTTTCTGCTATCAAGCACTGCCTGATTCCGGAATGCGCTCAGTGGGTTTGCACAATGAACAAACGACCTCTTTATTTCGATTACGCCGCCACCACGCCTGTGGACGATCGTGTCATTCAGGTGATGGTCGAGTGCCTGGGTTTTGAAGGCAATTTTGGAAACCCGGCGTCTGGCTCACATGCTTTCGGCCAGTCTGCCCGGCAGACGGTAGAGCTCGCCCGTGAGCAGGTCGCGCAGTTGGTCAACGCAAAGCCAGAGCACATCATCTGGACGTCGGGCGCTACCGAGTCCAATAACCTGGCCTTGAAGGGCGTTGCCCAGGCCAGCCGCGAATCGCGCGGGCACATTATTACCAGCCAGATCGAGCACAAGGCGGTACTGGATACCGCGCACTTTTTAGAGGCGTCAGGTTTCGATGTGACGTACCTGGCTCCTGACAGCGACGGGCTGGTCAGTGCTGAAAAAGTCCGTGCTGCGCTGCGTTCGGACACGCTGCTGGTGTCGCTGATGCTGGTCAATAATGAGCTGGGAACGGTGAATGACGTTCCTGCTATCGGGCGACTGGTTCGTGAGCACGGTGCGTTGTTTCATGTTGATGCGGCGCAAGGGGCAGGCAAGGTCGCCATCGACCTGCAAGAGTGGGCGGTGGACTTGATGTCGTTCTCGGGGCACAAGCTCTACGGGCCCAAAGGGATTGGTGCCTTGTATGTCGGGTCACGTGCGCAGGATCGATTACAGGCGCAGATCCACGGTGGTGGTCATGAGTCCGGGCTGCGTTCCGGCACCTTGGCAACCCATCAGATCGCCGGCATGGGCGCAGCTTTTGCCATTGCTCGTGAATCGTTTACCCAGGAGCTTTCGCATATCCAGGGCCTTCGCCAGCGGTTGCTTGAGCAATTGGCTGATGTGCCGGGTGTGCAGTGCAATGGTTGTCCGATCCAACGAATCCCTCATACCTTGAGCCTGACGTTCGGTGAAGGGCACTTTAATAGTTCGGCACTGAGTGCAGTGCTGGCCTACTCGGCAACCTCGGCGTGCAATTCGGCCAGCAAGGCGCCGTCTCACGTACTGCTTGCTGTGGGCCATGATGCAGACAAGGCGGCGAGAACCATTCGCTTGAGTCTTGGGCGTTTTACCCGCGAGCAGGACATTGATGTCGCGGTAAACGCCATCAAGGCCGCTATTGCAGCCCCTGCACCTTTTTGGGCGGTTGCCCAGTCTTGATGACTGCTCCATTATCCGCGACGAAGAAACACAACCGTGGCCAGCAGGAGAGAGGATGAGCATTCAGTCGTTGAATCAGGAATCTGTGGTGCAGCGTTTGGCGCGGACTCGCGTCTTGATGGAACAGAACGGCATTTATGCGCTGTTGGTTCCTTCGGCCGACCCACACCTCTCCGAGTATTTGCCTGCCTACTGGCAGGGGCGTCAATGGCTGTCGGGCTTTCACGGTTCAGTCGGTACGTTGATCGTGACGCCGACCTTCGCCGGATTGTGGGCAGACAGCCGTTACTGGGAGCAAGCTGGCAAAGAGCTTGCCGGTAGTACTATCGAACTGGTCAAGTTGCAACCTGGTCAACCAGGCCCTCTGGACTGGTTGGCAGAACAAGCTCCGCAAGGGGCGACAGTATCGGTTGATGGTGCTGTTCTGGCTTTGGCATCCGCGCGCACTCTGGAGACCAAGCTCAAAGAGCGTGGTGCAGTTCTGCGTACCGATATCGATGTGTTGAGCCTGGTGTGGGCTGATCGTCCCGCGCTGCCTAAACAGCCGGTGTATGAACATTTACCACCTCAAGCCACTGTGAGCCGAGTAGACAAGTTGTTGAAGCTGCGCGAAACGCTTAAGCAGCGTAACGCCGATGCACACTTTATCGCCACGCTGGATGATATTGCCTGGCTGTTTAACTTGCGTGGCTCTGATGTTTCTTTTAACCCGGTCTTTGTCTCGTTCGCATTGATTGAGCCTGACCGGGCGACGGTGTTTGTTGATCTGGAAAAGGTGGGGGTTGAGCTGCGTGACACCCTTCAACGCGATGGCGTCAATTTGCGTGATTACACCGAGATCAATTCGGCTCTGGCTGCGCTGCCGGCAACGACCCGTCTGCTGATAGATCCGGCACGCGTCACTTGCGGTTTGCTCAACAACGTGAATCGTGAGGTGACGTTCGTTGAGGGACTGAATCCAACTACGTTCGCCAAGTCGCAAAAGAGCCTTGATGATGCGGTTCACATCCGCCAGGCCATGGAGCAGGATGGCGCTGCGCTTTGCGAGTTCTTTGCCTGGCTCGAAGCGGCCTTGGGTCATGATCGCATCACGGAGCTGACCATTGATGAGCAGTTGAGCGCTGCGCGTGCACGTCGACCGGGTTTTGTATCGCTGAGCTTCAATACCATTGCGGCTTTTAACGCTAATGGCGCAATGCCGCATTACCACGCGACCGAGCTAGAGCACGCCGTCATTGAGGGGAATGGCTTATTGCTTATCGACTCGGGTGGTCAGTATCTGGGGGGTACCACCGATATCACTCGCATGGTGCCTGTCGGTACTCCTGCCCGCGAGCAAAAGCATGACTGCACGCGTGTACTTAAAGGTGTGATTGCTTTGTCGCGTGCCCAGTTTCCAAAGGGGATTCTGTCTCCTTTGCTTGACGCCATCGCCCGGGCACCGATTTGGGCTGATAACGTTGATTACGGGCACGGTACCGGGCATGGCGTCGGTTACTTCTTGAATGTGCATGAGGGGCCGCAGGTGATTGCCTACCAGGCAGGTGTAGCACCGCACACTGCGATGCAGCCCGGCATGATTACGTCAATTGAGCCGGGTACATACCGTCCGGGTCGTTGGGGCGTGCGAATTGAGAATCTGGTGTTGAATCGCGAGGCTGGCGCCTCGGAGTTTGGTGAGTTTCTGAAGTTTGAAACCCTGACGCTCTGCCCGATTGATACGCGTTGCCTTGAGGCTTCTCTGCTGACGCATGAGGAGCTTAAGTGGCTTAATGATTATCACGAGCAGGTTCGTGAGCGGTTGAGCCCATTGCTTGAGGGTGATGCTTTAGCGTGGTTGCAGGCTCGAACAGCAGCACTTTCTTAAAGCGCGAGGGCGCTCTGTCACGTACTCGACTGAGTGGGTTACGTGACAGAGGCTTGGGCTGTTATCTGCAAAGGACGATCATGCTTCGACTGGTATAGCCGGCGGGGTTCAATCCGAAAGGGTAATCCCCAGGTTCTTCAGTGCCATCACCTGACTTGGCAACAACGCGGTATCCCTTGTCTCCGCACGCCTTTACGGCCTCCGCGTAACATTTATCCCAGGATGACGATAATCCAGAGCAGTTGATGTGCAAGCCACGCTTGCCACGTTTGACGGCGGTTTCGGAGGTCGCAGCGCAGCCGGATATCATGAGCACGGCCAAAACTACCAAAAATCGTTTCATTCCTGTCCTTAAAGCGTTTACGTCAGATTTACGTGGTGCGGTGAGCGGTTGATCATTCAGTTGCTCCTTTGGATGTCCTTATCCGGAATCGCCCCAAGTGACACGTTCGGCGTATAAACATCCTCTAAATGAGAGTCAATTACCAGAACTGTGTCAATCAGGTGACTAATTGTCAGTACTAACGGGTGTTGAGTGACCGCGCATTGTGAGGGTTGCGCCAACAGAGGCCATGATAATGCACAGAATAGCTATCCATTGTGTGACAGACAGAACTTCATGCAGAAACAGCAGCCCCGACAGCGCTCCAAAGGCAGGCTCAATGCTCATCAGGGTTCCAAACGTTCGCGTTGGCATGCGTGTAAGAGCAATCATCTCTAACGTGTAGGGCAGGGCAGTGGACAATAACGCGACAGCAAGGGCAATTGGGATCAGGGCTGGGGTCAATAGCGCGCTGCCTGCATGAACAATGCCCACAGGGGCAATAAACAGTGCCGCAATAATGACGCCCAAGGCTGCTGTCTGGACGCCATTATCTGCGCCTGCTTTCTGCCCGAAGAGGATATACAGCGCCCAGCACACGCCTGCTCCGAGTGCATAGGCTGTACCGACGAGGTCAATGCCTTGTGCGCCTTCTCCTAGAGGGATAAGCAGTAAAAGCCCGGTAATTGCCAAGCCGATCCACACAAAGTCGATGGCTTTGCGCGAAGAGAAGATAGCAACCGCCAGCGGGCCAGTGAATTCGAGTGCAACAGCAATCCCCAGCGGGACAGTACGCAGCGACATATAGAAGAGCAGGTTCATGCCGCCTAGAGCTATCCCGTAAACAATGACGGTCTTGAGCGATTTAGCGGTGAGCTTGGCTCTCCAGGGGCGCAGTATCAGCAGCATGATGATGCTGGCAAATATCAAGCGCAGGGTTGTTGTGCCTTGTGCGCCCACAATGGGGAACATGCTTTTTGCGAGCGATGCACCTGATTGGATTGAGGCCATGGCGATAAGGAGTAGGCCAACAGGTAATAGCGTCGATACGAGGCTACGAGAGGACTGTGTCATTGCGGGGTATGCCTGGGCGATAAGTGTGTAGAGGTCAGGCATCATGATCAAGTGGCGCGCGGTGTGCAATATAGTGCGCAATATGCTTTGAGATTGTCTTAAATATAGAAGGTTTTAATTAACCCTTGACTCAGGATTTTTGCAGCCTATAATTCGCACCACTTCCGGCGCAGTCGAAACGGAAAACTCCTTGAATATCAATGAGTTAGATTGTTTTGACGGTGCCAGCTTCAATTCATCGAAGCAGGAAATGAGGTGTTGACAGCAGCGTGTAACGCTGTAGAATTCGC
>NZ_WIWK01000080.1:0-30341 GCF_009600165.1 Pseudomonas sp. FSL R10-0399 | reverse complement strand
GTGAGAGCCTGGATTCTACCGGTGGCTGGCTCTCTGCCTCTCGTTTCAAGCGTTGCGCTTATTCTATGAATTCAGGAGGTAAACAATCATGAGTAATACACCTGACATCGGCCAGATGAACGCCGTCGAACTGCTGGCCCGTTACCGCGATAAAAGCCTCTCTCCAGTGGAAGTGGCCGAGGATGCCCTGCTGCGCATTGAGCGCTACAACCCGGCAGTCAACGCCTACTGCCATGTTGACCCGCAAGGCGCGCTGCAAGCGGCCCGGGCATCTGAACAGCGCTGGTTGAAGGGCACGCCTTGCGGTGCGTTGGATGGCGTACCGGCCTCGATCAAAGACCTGACCCTGACTCAAGGCATGCCTACGCGCAAAGGTTCACGCACCACCACGGCGAAAGGTCCATGGGAGATTGACGCGCCTTTTAGTGCTTTTATGCGCAAGGCAGGCGCGGTCTTGCTGGGCAAGACCACGACCCCCGAGTTCGGCTGGAAAGGCGTCACCGATAACCCGCTGTATGGCATCACCCGTAACCCCTGGGACACCCGGATGACCGCAGGCGGCTCATCCGGCGGGGCTGCCGCTGCCGCCTCGCTCAACCTGGGCGTGCTGCATCAGGGCAGCGATGCCGGCGGCTCGATCCGCATCCCTTGCGCGTTCACCGGTACATTTGGCATCAAGCCGACCTTCGGCTACGTACCGCAATGGCCAGCCAGCTCCATGACCATCCTTTCGCATCTGGGGCCAATGACCCGCACCGTTGAAGACTCGGTGCTGATGCTGCAAACCGTGGCCAGGCCCGATGCCCGCGATGGTTTGATCGGCGCCCCGCGCACCACGCCCTGGCTGGCACAGAGCGATCATCTCAAGGGTTTACGCATCGCCTACAGCCCCAACTTCGGCTATGTCGACGTTGATCCGCAGGTCGCCCGCGTGGTGGCCCAAGCGGTGGGGCGTCTGGCCGAACTCGGCGCCCATGTCGAGCAAGTTGACCCAGGTTTCAGCGATCCGCTGGAGACTTTCAACACCCTGTGGTTTGCCGGTGCAGCGCGCTTGGCCGGCCAACTCAGCAGTACCCAGCGCGAGCTGATGGACCCGGGGCTGCAACGGATTGCCGGCCTTGGCGAGCGTATCAGCCTTGAGCAATACAGCTTCGCGCTGGAAGCACGGGCGGCATTGGTCGCGCACATGAACGACTTCCATCAGCGCTACGACATTCTGGTCTCGCCCATGCTGCCCATTACCGCATTTGCGGCCGGGCACAACGTGCCGCCCGAGTCCTCATTGACCGACTGGATGCAATGGACCCCGTTCACCTACCCGTTCAACCTGACCCAACAACCGGCGGCCTCAGTGCCCTGCGGGCTGGCCGACAATGGTCTGCCAGTAGGCCTGCATGTGGTCGGCGCACGCTTCGCCGATGACCAGGTACTGCGAGTTTGCCGGGCCTATGAAAAACACTTCGCGCAAAGCCACCCGCGCGCGCCCATAACGCCTTAATTAAAAAGTACCCAATCTGTAGGAGCGAGCTTGCTCGCGATCTTTTGATCTATAAAAAGACCGCTCGCGCCTACAGATTGTCATCAATAATCGTCAGCCATGGCCAACGCGCTTGGTAGCTTTTGGCCTTGTGCATAAACAAATCAGGCTGCGGGGTTAACGGGTTATTGCGTAACAGCCCCTGCCCGATGTCATCCAGCCCATAAGGCGCATACACCTCGCCGCTGTCAGCGCAAATCCCCACGCAGGTCCCGGCCACCAGATAACGATCAATACCGTCCCGGGCGGTAAACAACTGCGGATAAGGCCTGCCGAAACGTTCGGGATACCAGAGGTGCACCCGGGCCTGGTTCTTGATATCGACGTTCACACCCAGATCCTCGAACAGCTGCCGTGCCTTGATAATGACTTCGTTTTCCGCCTCCCAGGACACGTCTTGATCAAAGTAAAAAACGTCGTAATCCTTAACCCCAAACGCCGGCGGCAGGTTTGAGCGATGGTTCCAGACCGCCTGAAACAGGCTCCCCGCCGTCAACAAGCACTGTTCAACGCCCAGCTTGGGCAAGCGCTCCATGAGCTCAGCGTTGACCGGGTTACCCATTGCCAGGCTGACAAAGTGTTCAGGCGTCAAATTCATCGGCAGTCCTTTAGCTTCTGCGTTCCAGTTGGGCACAACTCTATCCGGGTTCCATGACCGGTTCTAGCCGCACACACCGGAGCGATTCTGACCGGCGGCTGTCATATACCGTTACCTATGCCGCACTATAACCACCATGCCTATACGTCCTGCATCACTCGCCCCTGTTTATGAATACCCTGAGCACCTGCGTGCTCAAGTCGCTGCAGCACCGCGAGCACCTGGGGTTTACTTCTTTTATGCGCAAGACGACTCGATGCCGCTGTACATCGGTAAAAGTGTCGATATCCGAAGCCGACTGCTGGCACACCTGCGAACACCCGAAGAAGCCCGCATGCTGCGCCAAGCGCAAAGAATCGAGTATGTGCAAACCGCCGGAGAAATCGGCGCGCTGCTGCTGGAATCGCGCCTGATCAAAGAACTGCAACCCCTCAAAAACAAGCGATTACGCAAGCAACGACGGTTGTGCTCAATACGCGTCATCGATGGTGCTGTAGACATCATCGACACCACAGACTTGCCCGGCGCCAGCCCGTTGTACGGGCTGTTCCGCAACAAGCGCATGGCCACTGAAGCGTTGATGCTGATCGCTGACGAGCAGCGCCTGTGCCACAGCCTGCTCGGCATCGAAAAAGCTACGGGGCGCAGTTGCTTCAGAGCACAAATCGGCAAATGCGCGGGCGCCTGTAGAGGCGATGAAAGCCACGCAGCCCACACCGAACGCTTGTTAACCGCGCTTGCCCGCTGGGCCGTACACCGCTGGCCCTTCCCCTGCGCAATCGCCCTGCACGAGCGCCACGGTGAACATGAGGAATACCACGTCGTGGACGGCTGGCATTACATCGGCACCTACGCCACGGAAGCTGAAGCCAGACAGGCGCCGAAAAGCACCGGCCAGGCATTTGATGCCGATTGCTACAAGATCCTCGTGCGTCCGCTGCTGCTAGAGGGTGCCGAGCTGATCATGCTTGGGTAGCGACCGGTCCCCCTCGCCTTCTTGACATCTTCAATGTGCCCCGGCAAATTGGCCGCCCATTCTTTTTCGGCCCCTCTTAAGTGCACCGCCCAGGCGTTAAATCGCGAAGCGGTCATACCTGAAGCCGACTCTTAATCGGTCGCCACTGCCCGGCGCACCTATCATCAGACCTAAAGAGAAGAAGGATGATTTCATGATCATTCGCAAGGGTAACGCTGCGGACCATCCGCAGTTGCTGAACATCTGGCTGCGCGCAGTTCAGGCCACTCACGACTTTTTGCAGCCATCCGACATCGAAGCACTGACCCCGCAGTTACGTGACATCTACTTGCCCGCCGTAGAGCTATGGGTCGCGGCAAATACTGAAGACTGGCCACTAGGGTTCATTGGACTGAGTAACAACCATGTGGAAATGCTCTTCGTAGACCCACAACAGCATGGCCAAGGCATTGGCCGAGCCTTGCTGGACCATGTCCGCACGTCGCGCGCGACGCTCAGCGTGGATGTCAACGAGCAAAACCCACAGGCCGCAGGGTTCTATTTGCACTACGGCTTCGTACAAACGGGGCGTTCGCCACTGGACGGCGAAGGACGACCCTTCCCGTTGTTGCACATGAACTTGCCTGAGTAAAAAGGTTGGGGCTGTGTGTCTTTCGGCATACAGCCTTCAGGCCTTTGAACATTTACTTGCCTGCGCCCTCATCACAACTCTAGAAAAATTCGTCCAACTGCTCGAAAAACTCGCGCTTGGCCGGATCATCTCCCTCGCCCAACTCAGTTAGAAACTCACCGGCAACGCCCAAAGAGACGTCTTTACGCAAAAAGCGATGAACAAAGGCAATGTCCAACCATCGATCGGCACTCCCGCCACGACCCAAATCAATGAAGTGCAGCGTGTCATGGGCATCGACAAACACATTGGCCCCACACAGATCGCCGTGACTGAACACTCGGTCCTCTGTCGGCTTCGTTTTATGCAAGTGAGCGACAAGATCCAGCGGAGTCTGCAAGTAAGGCCACTGCTGCAGGTTGTAACAACCCTCGCCCAAGTTGTGTGCCAGCAGATAGTCCAGCTCATGCAGACGCGCTTCAACACTTGAATCAAACGGGCAATCGAGGATTGGCACAGCCTGTAACTGCCGCACCGCCTCGCAAAAAAACATGATGATCGAAGACGGGTCATTGATACGCGCCTGAAGGGGTTGCCCTTCGACACAACGCGTAATCATGAACTCACCTTCAACGCTTTCCGCGACAGCCACCACTTCAGGGACACTCAGGTGATCTGCGAGCCAGGACAAGACCCGCGCCTCTCGTAACACGCTATACGTGGTAGGTGCCAAGATAGCCGGGCAAATCTTGAGAAAGAAACGATCGTTACCACGTTTGAAGCTATAAACATCGCAGGGGGATTCACCGATCTCGTCGGCTCTCAGCGCGGCGCCACCTATGAATTGTTCAATAGTGCGAGGCTGTTGGATAGTCATCGGTACTCGACTCGATAGGCTTTGAAACTCATTTCAGCCGTCACCATAACAAAATTGTAGGAGCGAGCTTGTCTCGCGATCTTTTGCTTTTGAAGATCAAAAGATCGCGAGACAAGCTCGCTCCTACAGGCTCAATGTTTACTTAAGTCAATTGCAATTCCGATTCCTGATAAACTCCCGGCCATTACGCTTCAGCAGAAGCTTGAGCGCACAGCCTTTCATATTCCAGCCTGCCTCGCCTTAAGTCCTCATCATTTAAGGGCTTTGCTGCACTGCGGTACATCAAGCCTATAAAGCGGCTGGAAACGCATACTTTTGAACGATAGATCATGACTGAAATATTCGCTGAAACCACAGTTGTAGAGAGCTCAGAGCTCTCTAGAAGATTTTCTATGGCGCCCATGATGGATTGGACTGGTTGAACACTACTCTCCAGCAAACAAAGCCTCAAACTAGTAGTACGTATTCTCCTGTACCACTTTTGTACCATTGAGACTGGTCTGTAGATCAAACCTTAGACTCTAAGTTGCACTAACCATGGCGGGCAGAAAAATGACAAGCCACTACACACTGGGTGATGTCAAAGAAATATTTTATCAATATCAACTGGCTTTAGAAGCTTCCGTGATAGAACTTACACTGTGGGCCGAAGCGCAAGCTGCAACAGATGCAGGTGAGAATATTTGTGGAGCATTAGACACCAGTGCTGAGAACGCTGGCCTTATCAATCAAGCACTTGCCTTGCTGAGAAATCAAAAATCAAAGACTAGGCTGACTGCTTATCTCCGTGAACCAACTTCTCTGATGATGGATGATACGGGCTAACCCGCAAGGCCCTTTAAAACTAGGGATGACGCCCTACGTAATTGATCATTGAGTACCACTCAGCACACAATAATGGCTAAATAGTGGCATTTTATCTTGCAAAATTTTATTCCCAATGTAATTATTCGTAGAAATCCTGCCAATAGCTAGGTAAAGCTACAAGGTTTGGCCTCGCTGCGGTTGCTGAGAATTTTTTTATTGGACTAGACTATGGATAGCGCTGAACTACTTACAACACTAAGATCTAACGGCGCAAAGCACGTTTACAACAACTTATTACTTGACGAGAATATCTTTCTGCTAAAGCAGCTTTTCCCGGATGATCACGCTGAAAAATATCATCAGTTTAAAATCGCCGCATCTGACGCCCTTAATGTGTCGACAAAAAACATCGCCATCGTGGGAAGTTCAAAGACTGGCTACTCGCTAACCCCCGATAGAAATTTCGCACGTATTAGGCCAGACTCCGACATAGATTTGGTTGTAGTATCAAAAGAACTATTCGATATACTTTGGAGCAGCCATCTAAACTACAAAAATAGTATTGAACAAAGCAAGAAATATAGCTATTCAGACGTTGCAAAGAATATTTTCAGACACTTCGTTTCCGTCTCCGAAGATGATATGGATTCATCAATGTACATTCACTTTGCAGACTGGATCAATAGAGTTGGAAAGTTAAAGAAAATTCTCGAGCAACAATTCAAGATCAAAACAACACTTGAATATCGCGTCTACGACAGCTGGAATTACGTTGAGCAATATCACATAGCAGGCCTCAACGCACTGATGGAGCACCACAATGAAAGTTATTGAAAACACCGCTGTCGAATCGCGCCCAATCAAATGGATTCTCGATGAGTTCCGAAAAGGCAACTTATATATTGATGATTCTTTTCAACGAAACTACGTCTGGCTAAACAAAGACCGTATTTCACTAATAGAAACAGTTCTCCTTGGGTACTCAATTCCTGAAATCTACCTTTGGGAGACTGACACAAATGCCAAAACTGGTGACACTCGCTACAGCATCATAGATGGCCAACAAAGAATTAGAACCATTAATCAATTTGTAGATGGAAATCTCAAGCTCACAGATTCTGGCCTCGAGTTTAAAAAGGCAGATTACAGAGGAAAAGAATTTGACAGCCTGATTGACTCCCATAAAAAAGATTTTTGGTCATACAAGGTATCGGTACGCTTTGTAAACAAAAACGTTGGGCGCGATGACATAATCAAGATGTTTCTTCGATTAAACAAAACATCAAACGCATTAAACCCCCAAGAGTTGCGACACGCTGAATTCCACGGACAATTTATTAGTGCATCTTTTGAAATTGCAAGCCTACCCCACTGGCGAGAATGGGGAACATTCACCGACTTAGAAATACGCCGAATGAGCGATATTCAGTTCGCCAGCACACTTATTATTTACATAAGATCGGGATTCGAAGATGAGACTACGCAGTCATCGATCAATAAATTTTATGACTTACTTAACGAAAAATACCCCGACAAGAAGCATGACATAACTGCAACTATCAAAACCCTTGATGACATCAGAAAATATACCGCAGAATCGCCAGCACTGAAATCGGCATTACAAAAGAAGACTCATGCATACACTATCTTTACCCTAACTAATCATCTCATGAACATCAAACATCCCACATCCGGTATTGGCAAAACACTTGAGGCTTGGTATGAATGGCATGATAAAAAGGCCGCACCACCAAATGAATTTAAAGATCTCGTCGCAGAATATAGACGGCTTACGGCTGAGGGAGTCCAAAAGAAAGCTAACCGCCAAAAACGGTTTGAAATTCTATGCACATATCTAAAAGTTTAACGCTTCCTAGGACAAAGTTGTGTACTGATATCAAAACTCGGTAGAAGATACAGCACCGCGAGCTTTTTAGGTTCTATTTTCTGCCAAGCACATTCTTGCCTGCCTGCATAAATGCAAAGCGGGCATTGAACGACTTAGGTTTGCGTAGGGCTAATCGATCCCCCATCCACCCAGTGCTAGGCACTCCTCACACACGATGGTTTGGACTGATCAACCCTACAGCACTCGTAAGACAAGCGCTGTAGAACCCCACTAAGAATCTGTACCACTTTTTACCAACACTACTTCAACGCAGTGACGTGCTGCCCCTCACGACAAATCGACCCCGAGTGCCCGTTGCGAATGGCTGCAGTCGGCCATGGTAGACATTCGATGTATCTGTCAGAGCAACCTAATTAAGGTTGGCGCTTTATCTTCGCTCATTCGGAGCACTGGGTGAAATACTCACTACCCATCCATAGTCAGGATTTAATTTTTTGATCTAGCCAAAAAAATGGCACCATGCCATTATTTGGCGTTGTGTGAGTTTAATAAATTTTGAAGATTTTTAACAGCGATAGTATGAGTATATTATTTAGCGCTCTCGGCACTCCGATGACACAGGAGCAGTACGCTCAAGAATGGAAAGTCGATGCTGAGCATATTTCGGGTGATGGTCATTATTCTTGGATGACAGAGCAACTTTGGTCGCAGAATCTGGTTGTCGAAATTGGATGCGGTGCTGGTGCAAGCACCTTGGCTATAGCCAAAAAAGTAGAGTCATATGTATTGAGTCAATACCTGACTCTCGTGGAACTTTGTGAAGAAAACCTTCTGGCTAACAATGTAAGCGTTCAAGCTGTAAAAATTTCTGAACTAGCAGAAGCAAAAAGCCAAGTAGTAATTGTTAATTGCGATATCTTTGAATCTTCAATTGAAAGCCACTTAAAAACCATGAGGCCCGAGGCTATTGTTTGCTGGTTAATTGGCGCAGCGCCAGAATTTATAGCAAAGAATATATATAAAGACCTTGAAGATTTCACGGATGTCGAGATGGCATTTTACCGAAAAAAGCTGCACAAAAGAGCCTATGAACTTGGCTCAAATATTCTCGATCCAAAGGGCGTTATCCACATTGTAGAGCGTATTAAGATTCGATCTTGGAATGAAAAATACTCTGCGAGAACAGCCGTAGTAGAAATGCACAACGAATTGGCTAGCGCTGACTATTTAGTCAGCAAAAGTAATGCTTACCTGCGACGAACACTAAAGGGTGTAAGTAGGTCGTCTATTTCATTGGTGAGCGTTGATAGATTTAATGAAGCTATTGAGGCGCTTTCGTCCATCAAGTCTGTTCGTAAATAAAAGACGAACCTAATAAGAATATGATGCAATGACAATGCTTTGCGCCCTGCATCTTAATATTTTAGCATTTACAGATTTTATATTTTTTGTAAACACGCTTGATATGAGTCTTTCATATTATTTAGACAAGCAGATCGACTGCTATTGGCCGTTTGCTGCCCTTCATTATGACCAGGTTAGCGTCGTTTTCTGTCAGTCTACCAAACTAAACAGCTCGTGCAATACATGCCTTGTAGCAAGTCATAGCCCTTCTCCCTATCACTTTCACACCACTCAAATCCTGCGACAGCGCTCGTCTGGCCGATGAAGCCACATTTGCATAGTTACTCCACGGTGATTATCGCGGGTACCTGTCGCTCCAATCCCAACATCGCCTGCAAACGCCAACATCTGACGCTGTGTGGGCGAGAGTGCGAGCACGTGAGTGTAAAGGCCGTGGATATGCGCAATTCAGTAGAGCTTCACGCGCCCCCCATATAGGCATCACACGTTTTCATGTTGACCCACGGGAAAGAGGTTAGGAAGGTTAGTTTTTTGCTGGATGCCCTGAAAGCCTTGCCTGTCATGGCTTTTAAAGGGTTTGACAAGGTTAGCTTTTCGGTTAGGTATGGTTATTTCCTAACCTTTATAACTGTTAAATATTCAATATATTAATTCTTTTAAAAACATAGATTTACGAACTCCTAAATTTTAAACTAACCCAACCTAACCCATCAAAGTTAGGCCTCTAGCCCAGCAAATACGGGCCTTCCAAGTCATAACACCCACCTCGAAAAAAAACTTACCTCTTTCCCGTGGCACTTACAGAAATCAGGCGTCCGTGCGTGCTTATAAGCTTTGCGCAAAACCTTCACCCTCGCAGGGTTTCGCAGGTTTCTGCCTCCTCCAAATTACCAGGCAAGCGCCCAGCCTGGCCCACCGCGAGTAGTCCGCAGGGGTGCAGAAAAAACGGCCCATTTAGCCCGCAGGCGAGGTGGGGGGACGACGGCGCGCGCCAGGGTAAACTCGTCTACTCCAAAACAACTGATCCAGTCGGTGCTGCCTTACCCTTTCTTACAGCTCTCACGAGGCTCCATCATCGTGTTGTGATCGTGACCCCGCACCTTTCTCGCAGATAACAAAAAGCCGCCTCATGGGCGTAATGCTGTTCACTTAAGCATTTGAGTCCAAGCCGGGGTTCCTAGAAAATCCGATGCCAGATATCTGGCATCGGATTTTTTATGTCTGTTCAACAGCACCTACTCGACCTCGGCGACCTTTTCAACTTCTCTGACTTGAGTACCTTCACTCAAAATATCCCTGTTGAGTGGGTGGCATCTGCCTTGGATCTCTCCAGTCAGGCAACCATCAGACGACGTCGCTTGCCCGCCGATCAAGTGCTCTGGCTTGTGCTCGGCATGGCGCTGTTTCGTGACGAACCGGTGCATGAGGTCGCGAGACGGCTGAACATCTGCGCCCAAGGCCTAGCAACCGATCATCTGCTGGCCCGTAGCGGTGTGACAGAGGCCCGAAAGCGGCTAGGTGCCGATCCTGTCGAATGGCTATTTCGCAAAACCGGTATTCAATGGGGCTCTGAGCGTTACAGCGACGATGCTTGGCAGGGTCTGCAAGTGTTTGCCGTGGACGGTGCCCTGTTACGCACCCCGGGTACGCCCGAACTGCGCGATCATTTCGGCTCTGGAAATACACCGACCGAACGTCAGACACCTTTTCCAATGCTGCGTCTGGTGGCGCTGATGAATGTTCGCTCGCACCTGATACTGGATGCTCAACTGAGTCCTTATCGACGCAGCGAAATGCGTTTGGCTGATGAGTTTCTGGGGCAGATCTCCGACCACTCGATTACTCTTTTCGACAAGGGCTTCTGGAGTGCCGACTTGATGCTTCGCCTTAGTGGCCAAGGGATTGACCACCATTGGCTGACCCCTGCACGCAAGAATCTGGTCAGCGAAGAAGTGGTTCCTACGGGAAACATGACCGTTTGGTGCGTATGAAAGTGTCGCCGCAAGCGAGAAAACGTAATCCAGACTTGCCGACTCACTGGGAGGTACGGAGGGTCAATTACGAAGTGCAGGGCAAGTTGAAAACAGTCATGACATCGCTGCCAGCGGCCACGTATAGCACCAATGCCGTCGCCAAGCTTTATCAGGAACGATGGGAAATCGAGTTGGGGTTCAGGGATATCAAAAGCTCGATGCAGCAGAACGCAATGACCTTGCGCAGCAAGAAGATCGACTTGGTTTATCAGGAGGTCTGGGGCTTGTTGCTTGCCTACAACGTAATCCGCCGTGAGGCGAGCCAGGCTGCAGTGGCTTTTGGTCGAGCACCGTCAGATATCCGGTTCAAGCCAGCCTGCCAATACATCGCCGTTCAGTTGATCGTGATGGCCGCAGCCAATCCGATTTCTGCAACGGGCAGACGATTGGCGGAGCTTAGGGCGGGTGTTGGGGGGATGTTTCTGAATCACCGCCCGAGGCCTTCAAGGCCCAGGACGGTGAAGATATCAAAGACCCGGTTTCCGGTGGATCGTAAAGCTGCTCCGCTTAAGTGAACAGCATTAGCCTCATGGGCGGCTCAGTAGCGCGATGACGTTGATTAATCACACAGCAACCTCACAGGCGCTGGTGAAATCTTATCCAGTGCTTATGCCTTCAACTCATCAGGTTTATGTGTTTTAAGCCAGTCAGCCAATGCGGCGTTCATCCGGGTTTGCCAACCAGGACCTGATGCCTTGAATTGAGCCAGTACGTCCGAATCAAGGCGAACATTGACGTGCTCTTTGGTGGTCGCCGACTTTGGCCGTCCGCGCTTCGGTTTGAGCATTTCCTTTGCCTGGGCGTTGCCAAACAACCCCGCCAACACATCGCTAGCTGGCTTGGCCTTGGCGAAATCTTCGGCCGACCATTCTGGGTTTACCGTATCGACCCTCTCAGGATTCAGTTTCTTGGTCATAGCTTTTGACCTCCCGTTTGTTGGCTTTACGAAAACTGATGACATGGACAGCATCACCACGAGGGGTAAACACCACGACATGCAGTCGATCACCTATGAACCCCATAGCCCGATATCGGCACTCGCCGTAGTCGAATCGATCATCTTCCACGATCAAAGCGGTGGACCACTCAAAGTCCCAAACCTGGGCAAATGAGAGTCCACGCTCTTCAACGTTTCGTGCATCTTTAGCTGGATCATAAGTAATCTGCATAGAATTAATGTAGCCACAATAATTAGCACACACAAGATATCCATTGGTTATCCCGACCAGAGGTTTTCTGCCAGCTCATAAAAACCCGCCCGATACTTCTTCATACAGTAGCGCACCAAGCTCATCCAACTGCGTCTCGCGCTTACGCGCCCACACTTGGGCGGCCTGTTTACGGGCGAAAGTCTGGCTCTCTTGGTAGACTTGCACTCCGTCGCGCTTGATGCGGATCTGAGCCGTATAGCTCACCGTCCCATCTGCCAGTTTTCTTGCCCTGATGGTCGCCATATCGAGAGTGGTACGCGTCAGTTTTTGAGTGGTACATCGTACCACCGAGCCCCCAAAAACGCCTGAAAACGCCCCAAAACACGCCCAGAACACGTTGAATAAAATGCTAGATAAACACAGCTGTAGCCCAGCAGAATCAAGCCCTGCGCTGTCCCGCCGCTTCAGTGTGGCGCCCATGATGGACTGGACTGACCGCCATTGCCGCTTCTTCCTGCGGCTGATGTCCAAACATGCACTGTTGTACACCGAGATGGTCACCACCGGTGCTTTGCTGCACGGGGATGCCGAGCGGTTTTTGCGGCATGACGATACTGAGCATCCGTTGGCATTGCAGTTGGGCGGCAGTACGCCTGCGGATTTGGCGGCGTGTGCGCGTTTGGCGCAGGCGGCGGGTTATGACGAGGTGAATCTGAATGTCGGCTGCCCGAGTGATCGGGTGCAGAACAATATGATTGGCGCGTGTTTGATGGCTCATCCGGTGCTGGTCGCCGACTGTGTGAAGGCGATGCGCGATGCGGTGTCGATTCCGGTGACGGTCAAGCACCGGATCGGGATCAATGGCCGTGATAGCTACGCGCAGTTGTGCGAATTTGTCGGCACGGTGCGTGATGCCGGTTGCGAAAGCTTTACGGTGCATGCGCGTATCGCGATTCTGGAAGGGCTTTCACCGAAAGAAAACCGTGATATCCCGCCGCTGCGCTATGACGTTGTAGCTCAGTTGAAGGCTGATTTCCCGGAGCTGGAGATTGTCCTTAACGGCGGTATCAAGACGCTGGAGGAATGCCACGCACATTTGCAGGTATTTGATGGTGTGATGCTGGGCCGTGAGGCGTATCACAACTCGTATCTGCTGGCGGAGGTCGATCAGCAACTGTTTGGCAGCGCAGAGCCGGTTATCACCCGTGCGCAGGTGCTGGAGCAGCTAAGGCCGTATATCGCTGCGCATATCGCCTCGGGCGGTTCGATGCATCACATCACGCGGCATATTCTGGGCTTGGGTCAGGGCTTCCCTGGCGCGCGACGCTTCCGTCAGTTGCTGTCGGCGGATATCCATAAAGCCAAGGATCCGCTGGCGCTGCTGGATCAAGCCGCCGAGTTGCTGGAAGGTCGCTAAAAAACGGGCAAGCAAAAGGGGCCGTTCCTGTACAGGACGGCCCCTTTTTGCTGTGCGTGTCATCTATGACTCAATGGCGCTCGAGCGCGTTCACCAGGTCATGAAAGGCTTCACGGTTGGAATCATTGAGGCCCATCAGGATTTTGTGCGCTTCAAGCACCTTGACCCGCACCACGTCTTCAGTCTCGTCTTGCGACGGCAAGTCTGTGAGGCACTCAGGGCAAGGTATTGGTCTGTTGATGATGTTGAAGACCTGATCGAAGCCCATCGACTGCAACAATCGGGTGATGTCTTCGTGGGTGGTCACGACCGTCGGCAACAGGCCTATTTTTTGGCGCGACAAAATCGACAGTTTCGCCAGCAAGCCCAATGTGGTGCTGTCGATACTGCGAGTCTCTGTCAGGTCAATCACGATGGCCGTAAAGTTGCGCGCCGTGAAGATCCTTTCGATTGTCGCATCCAGTGCTGAACACAGTGTCAGACGCACTTCACCGACAAACTTCAGGACGAAGGTGCCGTCCTGTTCGGCGAACTGAATTCTACCGGTACTCATGTAAGATTCCTGCTTAACACCATCAGGGCGATATCATCCGGCATCTCCCCTAGCGTAGCTAATCCAAAAACCTGGCGCAGACCATCCAGGCTGCCACCCGCTGCTTTTACCAATTGAGGTAGAGCAGCTTCTTTCTCTTTGAGTGTAGGCTCGGCCAAAAGGTCCAAAATTCCGTCAGACATCAACGTCAGGCTGAATGTCTCAGGCAATTTCAGCACCTGATCTTCGTAAGTGGCCTCGTTGAACAGGCCGACCGGCAACCCTCGCCCTTCCAGATACGTCACGCTGTCCGGGGTATAAAGCACCGGTAATGGCAGGTGCCCACCGATGCTGTAGGTCAGCAGGCCGGTCTCTTGGTCAATCACACCGCCGACCATAGTCACATGCTTGCCCAGCTTGCAGTTGATCAAGCCACGGTTGATGTGCGCGAGCACTTCAGACGGTTTGAACTCAGGCAAAGTGCCATTGCGCTTGGATTCAAATAGCAGACGCGTGGTCATGAACTTGAGCAACACGGTCACGAACGCTGAAGACGCGCCATGGCCAGAAACATCCGCCAGGTAAAACGCTACCCGACGCTCATCGACCTTGAAATAGTCGACGAAATCGCCCGACAAATACAACGACGGAATAATCTGGTGCGCGAAGTCGAATCCGTCGAGCGACCAAGGGCTGGTAGGCAGCATGTTCATCTGCACCTGCCGCCCGGCGTTCTGGTCTTCCTGCAGCAAGTGCAGGCTGGCTTCAAGCTCGCGGTTGGCAGATTCCAGCTTCTCGCGGTAGCGCTGGTTCTCGTGCAATAACCGGGCGCGGTCCAGCGCTCGATGCACGGAGTGCTCCAGCACCGCCAAGTCTTCAAGCGGTTTGATCAGGTAGTCGGCGGCACCCAGACGCAGAGCTTCGACCACATCGCTCATCACACCGGCGCCCGAAATCACGATCACCGGGGTCTGTGCCGAGCGCTGGGCGACCTGGCGAATCAACTCCAGGCCGCTCATTTGCGGCATGCGCAGATCGCAGATCACTAAGTCCGGTTGCTCTTGCTCGAACACCTTGAGACCTTGCACGCCATTACTGGCCTGCAGGACGCTGAAGCCGCTGTCTTCCAAATAGGCTGCCAAACTGGCACGGACTACTTCGTCGTCATCAATGATCAGCAGCGTGGCACTGGTTTTTTGCATGTGGGCAAACGGCGCCAGAATTAGGTTTGCGTCAGGGCTCGAACACATCGGGCCCAACGACTGAATAGGCTTTTGAACATCCCTCGTCAGAACGATTGTTTTAATCATTCCTGCAAAGGTGCTCGTGTAAGGCGCAGACGGTACTCCCATCTGCGGGGGGTTTCAAGCTCAGGCCGATAGCGGCTTGACGTGTTCACCCGGTTAAATTCCCTCGGGTTATAAGAACATCGTAAACAGCAACTAAAACCTTGGTTTAAACGCCCTTAAAGATGCATTTTTTTCATGAACTTGCATGCAAAAAACGGCCATAAAGGCCGTTTTTTGTGGGCAGGGTGAATGACTTAAAAGTCGTCTTCAACCTCGCCGTCTTTGATTCTGAACTCACGGTTTTGCAGGTACGCGTTACGAATAAAGACGTACTTGTCGCCGGTGATCAGTTTTTCTGCCGACAACAGGCTGGCACGCGCATCGATCACATCCATGCCGATCGCCATGTTGCGCGCCGGAATATCGTTCATGTAGCGGTATGGCTTGGTGAAGGAGTCCGGGTAGATACCGGCTGCGTCACGCACGGTGCTTGGGCCCAGCAGCGGCAAGACCAGATAAGGACCGCTTGGCAGGCCCCAACGGCCCAGCGTCTGGCCGAAGTCTTCGTCGTTGCGTTGCAGGCCCATTTTGGTGCCCACATCAAAGAAGCCACCAATACCGAAGATGGTGTTCATCAACATACGCGAGGTGTCGACAGCTGCGGCGTGAGGCTTGCCTTGCAACACGTCGTTGGCCAGGTTGCGCACATCGCCGATGTTTCGGTACATGTTGTGAATGCCGTCTTGCAGAAACTGCGGCGTGATGAACTGGTAACCCTGAGCAATCGGCTTCAAGGCATAGGTATCAAGCGTGTCGTTAAACGTGAATATGGCACGGTTGAAACCTTCCCACGGGTCAGCCTCGGTGGCCGCATTGGCAGCAAACGGTGCCATTGACACAGTGGCACACAGGCCAATTTGAGCAAGACGCTTGGTCCAGCGCATAGCAAAACTCCTTGAGAATACGTATCACTTGGGCGCTACGCCCTGGGGTCAGGCGATGAGTATAACGGCAATTGCATTTTTGACAGCCCCCTAAGCAGAGTTGGAGTGATGCTGGCCGATTTGATAGAGATCATGCACTCTAAGCGCGACTGGATTAATCTAGACGCCCGCTTGTTGATCTTTTGCGCTCCTCGAAGGTCTACAACAGTGCCTATCAATAAAGGATGAATGCTATGCCTGCCCGCGAACTGCAAGAACAACTCAATACCTTGCGCGAGCAACTGGACCAGAATCCGCCGCTCAATGAAGAACAACGCGAGCATCTAAACGATCTGGCCAAGCAGATTGAAGCCGAGATTGCTCTGGAAAAAGCCACTAACGACAGCAGCCTGGCTGACAACGTCAATCTCGCCGTTGAGCGTTTTGAAGTTGAACATCCATCGCTGGCGGTCACTCTGCGCAATATCGTGCAGACCTTGGGCAGCATGGGCATCTAACGCTCGCTCAGCTACCAGAAACAAAAAAGCCCCGGCTCAGTTCTACTGAGCCGGGGCTTTGTTTTACTGCTCAGGCTGTCAGAGCCCTGTTTGACCGCTCAATGCCAGATCCAGCAGTTCACGGTTGGCCACGGCATACATCGCGTAATCGTTGCCGGTAGCCGCACGCAGGTCGACCAGCATCGAACGCCAGCGCTCAACCATCGACTGGTTCTGCTCAAGCCACAAAGCTACACGTGCTTCGATTTCAACCGGGGCATCAGCCATCTGCAACACCGACACGGTGATTGCGCGCTGCTGCCAGTCGATGTCATCACGGAAGGCCTCGCGGGCCAGCGCTTGCCAGTTGTTCTCCACCGGCAAGTTGCTGATCTGCTGCAAGTACCAGGTCAGGTCCAGTGCGCTGCCCACGGCAAAATACGCCTTGGCCACATCCGCGGCATTCTGGCCGGTGACGTCAGACGCCTCGATGATTGGCAGCAAGGTGTACAGGTGCGTGGTGCCTGCCACCATGCGCGACAGCAACTCCGGCACGCCCGCATCAACGTAGGCCTGATAACGGGTCTCCCAGCCTTCACGGGTCGGGCCTTCCAGCAGTTCGTTGAGCTTGAGGCCCAACGCGGCCAGATGCGGACCGAAGTGCGCAACATCGCGCGCTGCGTCCAGCTCGTTACGGCGGCTGCGCAAGAACCAGCGGGTGGCACGACGGCCCAGGCGCATCAGTTCGTCCATCAATGCCAGCTGAATTTCGGCCGGCACTTGATAGTCCAGCGCTTCGATCTGACGGAACCAGTGCGGGAGGTGGAAAATGTCACGCACGATGACATAAGCCCCGGCCACATTGGCCGCGCTCATGCCGGTCGACTCTTTCAGGCGCTCCACAAAGGTGATGCCCATGTGGTTGACCAGGTCGTTGGCGATCTGCGTGCTGACAATCTCGCGCTTCAAGCGGTGACGGCGCATGGCTGCGGCAAACTTGTTGACCAGCATCGGCGGGAAGGCCGTTTCCATGTCGCGGGTCAGGTAGTCGTCATCCGGCACCTGGGAGTTAAGCAACGCTTCCTTGAGGTCGATCTTGCTGTACGAGATCAAGACCGACAGTTCAGGGCGCGTCAGCCCATGACCTGCAGCCACGCGCTCGTTGAGCTGCTCTTCAGACGGCAGGAACTCAATGGCGCGGTCCAGCTTGCCACGGGATTCCAGGTCGTTCATCAGGCGTTTGTATTCAGCAATGCGCTCATAGGCACGACGCGCTGCCAGAGAAATGGCCTGCGTCTGCTTATAGTTGTTGCCCAATACCAGCGCGCTCACTTCGTCAGTCATGCTGCCGAGCAGTTGGTTGCGCTGTTTCTCGGTCATATCGCCTGCCTGCACCACTTCATTGAGCAGGATCTTGATATTCACTTCGTGGTCAGAGCAGTCCACGCCGCCGGCATTGTCGATAAAGTCTGTGTTCGAGCCGCCGCCGTTCAGGCCAAACTCCACACGGCCCAGTTGGGTCATACCGAGGTTACCGCCCTCGCCCACCACCTTGCAGCGCAACTCGTTGCCATTGACGCGCAGCGCATCGTTGGCCTTGTCACCCACATCGGCATGGCTTTCCGTGCTGGCCTTGACGTAAGTACCGATACCGCCGTTCCACAACAGGTCTACCGGGGCCTTGAGCAAGGCATTGAGCAGCTCGGTCGGGGTCAGTTTGTCGGCAGTGATCGCAAAGCGCTCTTTCATCTGCGGTGAGATGGCGATGCTTTTCGCGCTACGGGAGAAGATCCCGCCGCCCGCTGACATGATGCTGGTGTCGTAGTCTGACCAGGCTGAACGCGGCAGGTCGAACAAGCGCTGACGCTCGGCAAAGCTGTTGGCCGGCTCAGGATTTGGGTCGATAAAGATGTGCAGGTGGTTAAAGGCCGCAACCAGCTGCAATTTGTCAGACATCAACAAGCCATTGCCGAACACGTCACCGGCCATGTCGCCGACGCCCACCACGCTGATGCTGTCTTGCTGGACGTTGATCCCGCGTTCTCTGAAGTGACGCTGCACGCCCACCCAGGCACCACGGGCGGTAATGCCCATTTTCTTGTGGTCATAACCGGCCGAACCGCCCGATGCGAAGGCGTCACCCAGCCAGAAGCCGTAGTCAATGGCAATGCCATTGGCAATGTCCGAGAAAGTAGCCGTGCCTTTGTCCGCCGCGACCACCAGGTACGGGTCATCGTCGTCATGACGCACCACGTTCAACGGCGGCACCAGCGCGCCATCCTTAAGGTTGTCAGTGATGTCCAGCAGGCCGGAAATGAAGATGCGGTAGCAAGCGATGGCTTCAGCCTGTACTTCATCACGGCTACCGCCCAGTGGCAGGCGACGCGGAACAAAACCGCCCTTGGCCCCTACCGGCACGATCACCGAGTTCTTCACTTGTTGGGCTTTTACCAGGCCCAGCACTTCAGTACGGAAGTCTTCTTCACGGTCCGACCAGCGCAAGCCACCACGGGCAACGTTGCCGAAACGCAAGTGAACGCCTTCAACTCGAGGCGAATAGACAAAAATTTCAAACTTCGGCACCGGCTTGGGCAGCTCTGGAATCAGGTGCGGATTGAACTTGAAGCTGAAATACGAACGGTTCTGGCCGTTGGCATCCGGCTGGTAGAAGTTAGTTCGCAGGGTGGCTTTGATCAGGTCCAGATAACGTCGCAGGATGCGGTCTTCGTTGAGCACCTGAACGTCGTCCAGTGCGGTCAGAATCGCCTGCTCCAGACGCTGTTGCTTGTCTTCCAGGTCTTCGGCGGTCAGCTTGCGCGCCAGATAGAAGCGGGTCTTGAACAACCGGGTCAATTCGCGGGCGATGTCGGTGTGGTTGTTCAGGGTGCTGGCGATGTAGCCCAGATCGAAGCCCAGGCGGATCTGCTTCAAGTAACGCGCATAAGCCCGCAGCAACGCCACATCACGCCACGGCAAACCGGCCGTCAGCACCAGGCGGTTGAACGCATCGTTCTCGGCATCGCCCTGGACGATATGCACGAAGGCATCCTGCAGTGTGTCGTTGAGCTGCTGGATATCCAGGTTCAAGCCTTCGCCAGCGGTAAAGGCAAAGTCATGGATCCAGAACTCACGGCCATTGGCGTGACGCAGGCGGTACGGGAACTCGCCCAATACGCGCAAGCCAAGGTTTTCCAGAATCGGCAATACGTCAGACAACGCCAACGGCGTATCGGCGTGGTACAGCTTGCAATGCAGTTCCTGCCCGGCACTTTGGCCCAGCGGCTGGTAGAAACTCATCACCAGCGGTTTCTTTTCGCTGAGGTTGGACAAGTGCTGCATGTCCACCACCGCCGAGTGCGCGGCAAAGCGCTCGCGGTAACCTGCCGGGAAGCCTTTCGGGAAGTCTGCCAGCACCTTGGTGCCATTGGCTTCACCGAAGCTTTCAACCACCAGGCTGGCGTAGTCGTCGTTCCAGCTGCGGCACGCCTGAACTACTTCTTTTTCCAGCAACAGCGGGTCAATGTCGATGCGGTTTTTCGGGTCAACCCGCAGAATCAACTGAACCCGCGCCAGCACGGACTCCGAGAAGAAGGTCCAAAACTCGCAGTCCGACGCTTGCAGACGGTCCATCAGCACTTGCTGAATCTTCTGTCGCACTTCGGTGGAGTACACGTCACGCGGCACGTAGGCCAGGCAGTAGCAGAAACGCCCATACGGGTCTTTGCGCAGGAACACGCGGATCTTGTTGCGCTCCTGGATTTGCACAATCGACATCACGGTGCTGAACAGCTCATCCACCGGGGTCTGGAACAAGTCATCACGGGGCAGGACTTCCAGCACCTGCGCCAGCTCTTTGCCCAAGTGAGCTTTGGCCTGGAAGCCAGAACGGCGCTCGATCTCGTCCACTTTGCGACGGATATAAGGAATCACTCGCACGCTTTCGCCATACACCGACGAGGTGTACAAGCCCATAAAGCGGCATTCCTTGATCACTTTGCCATCTGCGTCGATCTGGCGGATCGACACGTAATCCGGGTATGCCGGGCGGTGCACGCGGCTCGGGTGGGCAGCCTTGGTGAACGACAGCAGGGTCGGCTCACGCAAGTAGCTCACCGCATAATCTTCGATACGCAGGTCTTCAGCGGTCAAGCCGACGCGCAGCAGCTTGGTCAGGCCGAGGAACGACTGCGGGTCATATTCGATATGACCGCCGTCTGCCTCGTCACGTACCACAAACTCTTCATAGCCCAGGAAGGTGAAGTGGTTGCCCAGCAACCACTCCAAAAAGCTCTTGATCTCGGCTTTTTCACCTGCATCCACGGCATATGGGCAGTTATCGACACTGGCCAGCAGCTCCCTGACCTTTGCCTTCATCGGCTCAAAGTCAGCCACGGCAATGCGCACTTCACCCAGAACCTGCTCCAGCTCCTTGCTCAGTACATTCAATTCAGCGGCGTTCGAGCAGCGGTCAATCTCCAGGTACATCAACGACTCTTGCGCGATGCCTTCACCGGTAGTGCCTTTGGGCAGAATTTCCAGCAGCTCGCCCTTGCTGCCACGACGCACGCTCAATACGGTGGTTTGCAGGGTGTGGATGCTGTAACCACGGCGGTTCAGCTCGGTACGCACCGAGTCCACCAGAAACGGCAAATCGTGATGCAACACTTCAACCGCGGTGTGGGTTGATTGCCAGCCATGACGCTCGTAATCGGGGTTGAACACCCGCACTTGCGGCTGGTCCGGGTCAAAGCGCTCCAGCAACCGCCAGGCCGACAGGGTGCAGCCGGCGAGATCGGACATGCGCCGTTGGGTGAGTTCGTCCAGTGAAATGATGCCGAAGAATTGCTCAGCAAACAGGGCTACTTGTGGCAGAGCCTGCTCACTGACGTGCTGGGCCAGTGCAGATTGCAGTTGATGCTGGAAGTCGGCTTTGCTGGCTGCGGTGAAGAACGCCATCTGTGGTACTCCGCTTGGGCTTGTTATTGAGAGAAGCGTCGCGTGCTATTCCCGCTTGGGGGAGCTGTCACTACTGTGCTCAACCTTCAAGAACACAGCGTGACAGGGAGGTGAAGCTGGCTGAAACCCTGAGGTCACAACATTATTCCGGGATGCTTATCGGTAAAAACGACTGCCAGGTCCACAGGCTGCATGTTTAGCGATAACCATCAACAACGCAGCTTAACGACTGCATCGCCCGGCCTGCTTGCGGTGCGGCGACATATTCGGTCATGGGGCGGCAATCTTGTGACCCGGACAGGAACAACCCTAGCAGTGGACACTCATATAACTTCATAAAAAAGCCTTAATTTCTGTCGGCAGTATCAGAAATATCTGACACGAAATAACAGGCCATCAGCCACCTACCCAGATTGAGCCAGCATAAAAACGCGAGGGCTGGCAAAATCGCCGCTTGATCAGTGATTAGATGCGCTCAGCGCCAGGAATTCCCCACCATGCAAATGACCACCGCCCTGCTCATGGCCAACCCGTGTGACGACGAAGAAGACAACATGGCCATGCTGTGCTGCCACAACGACAAGGGCGAAATGTTTCTGATGTCACGCTATCCGGACGAGGACGAGCTGGAAATCACCCTGGATGATGAGCCCTCCAGCCTCGACGGCGTAAAGGTCACACTCAGCCCGACTCGCCTGCTGATCGAAGTGGCGCCCGACGATGCCGACGTGCTGAACGGCAGCGACCATCTGGAGATCCTCCATAGCACCGATGCCGATGAACTGGCCGAGATCGAGCAAACCCTGAAAAACATTCTCGACGGCACCGGTACCTACATCAGCGAATTAAACTGACCCGCTACAGCCCGAACCCGCACACCGACAGGTATGACCGCCATGCGCCAACTCTTCGATGCCCACTGCCACATCATCGACAAGGCTTATCCGCTGATTCCCAATAACGGCTACGTGCCAGACTTTTTCAGCGTTGATGATTACCTCGCGCGTACCCGCGATCTGGGCGTCGTCGGGGGCGCGGTGGTTTCAGGCTCGTTTCAGGGCTTTGATCAAACCTACCTGATCGCCGCACTCAAACGCTTGGGCGCAGGCTTTGTCGGCGTCACCCAACTGCCCGCCAGCGTCACTGACGCCGAGCTTGAAGCGTTGAACCAGCACGGCGTTCGTGCCCTGCGCTTCAACCTCAAGCGCGGCGGCTCAGAGCAGCTCGACCAACTCGAATCACTGGCCAAGCGCGTCTACGACTGCGTGGGCTGGCATTCAGAGCTGTACATCGACTCTCGGGAACTGGCGCCGTTGTACGAACGTTTGCTGCGATTGCCAGCGCTGAGCATCGACCATCTGGGGCTGAGCCACGAAGGTTTGCCGGCTTTGCTGCGCCTTGCCGAGCACGGGGTACGCATCAAGGCCTGTGGTTTTGGCCGGGTTGACTTCGACGTACCGCAGGTACTTAAAGACATTCACGCGGCCAACCCGAGCGCCTTGATATTCGGCACTGATTTACCGTCAACCCGCGCACCAAGAACCTTTGAAAACAATGATATAGACATTGTAGTTAATACTTTGGGTGAAACCGGGGCACAAAAAGTACTGTGGCAAAATGCCCGGAATTTTTATCGTCTGGACTGAGGTTCGCGGCTCATCGCAATCACGCTCCCCAGCACAATAGCCGCCCCCGCAATCACTCCGGCTGAAACTTCACTGCCCAACACACCCGCCGCCAACGCCATGGCGACGGGCGGGATCAGATACATCACACTGACCGAACGGCTGACTTGGGTGTGATTCAGTACAAAGCCCCATAACAGGTACGCCAACGCACTGGGAAACAAGCCAAGGATCAACACCGCCACATTCACACGGACCGGCGCCTTGAGCACCTCGTCCGTCAGCCCTGGCCAGTACACGCAGAGCAGCAGCGTGCCGCCCCAGACCATGTAACACACAATGGTTAACGGGCTGTAGCGAGTAGAAATGTGCTTTTGCAGCACGAAATAGATGCTCCAGGACAACGCCGCCAGTAACAGCACCAGGCCCTGCGGGTGGAACTCACCCACGCCTTTATCGCCCCAGATCACTACCACGACCCCGAGCAAGCCAACCGCGACCCACAACCAACGCCAGCCGCTGACGCGCTCCTTGAGGCACGCCGCCGCAATAAATGTGCTGAACAACGGCGCGGTTTGCGCCAGCACACTGGATGCACCGGGGCTGACCCAACGCTGACCCATGTTCAACGCCATGTGGTGCAACGCCACGGCGAACAACCCCAACAGCATCAACCAGGGCGCATCCCGCAGCCGAGGCACGCCAATGCCGATAAACAGCGCAATCAACGCCATAAACAGCGATGCAATTAAAAACCGCAGCAAAGCCAGATGCCCCGGCGAGTAGCTTTCCAGCCCGATATGGATGCCGATCGGTGAATAGGCCCAACACAACACGACAGCCGCCATGGCCGCGGCAAGTTTGAAAGGTAACGACACGTTAGTGATCCTGAACCCATTGAAGTGGTGTTCAGTGTTTATCGCGCTCACGTGGGGCCACAAGTGAGATATAAAGAGCCCAGAATTCATCAGGAGTGAACAATGGAGCTCAGCCAGTTGCGCATGGTCAAGGCCGTGGCAGAGTGCGGCAGCATTGCGCTGGCCGCCGAACAGTTGCATTGCGTACCGTCGAACATCACCACTCGCATCAAGCAACTGGAAAGCGAACTGGGCACCGCACTGTTCACCCGCGCCGGTCGCGGCTTGCGCATCAGCGCAGCCGGGCAGGTTTTTTTGGGCTATAGCGAGCAGATTCTGGCGCTGGTCGATCAGGCCAAACGCGCGGTTGCGCCCCAGGCCGTGCCCGCCGGCAAGCTGCGCATTGGCGCAATTGAGTCCTGTGCAACTGGCCGACTGCCGCCCTTGCTCGCCGATTACCATCAGCGCTACCCGCAGGTCACACTTGAGTTGGTCACCGGCAAATCAAAACAACTGCTCGATGACGTTAAACATCACCGACTCGACGGGGCCATGGTTGCCGGCTCAATCACTCAAACAAAACTATCTAAAACAATGCTTTACAACGAACATCTAGTGTTGATTGCGAGCCCTAAACTGGTGCCGCTTGCGCAACTGGCTGACGTGCACCGGCATACCGTGTTTATGTGGCCGCCCGGCTGCCCTTACCGTGCGGCGCTGGAAAACTGGGTGGCGGAACACGGGCTGGAAGTCAGCAAAATCGACTACGCCAATTGGGGCAGCATCATTGGTTGTGTCAGTGCTGGCGCAGGCTTGGCGCTGATACCTGAAGGCATGCTTCAGCAGTTTGGCGCCTGCGCGCAACTGGTCACTTACCGCTTCCCTGAACTTGCGCCCATGCCCAACCTGTTTTTCTGGCACAGCGAAACCGCCTCGCATGCCGCACGCGACGCTTTTGCTGCACTGCTGGCAGAGCATTTTCCCGTAGCAGTTGCCGAGCCTGCGAGGCTACGTCCGATTGCATAGCGATCGTAAACACAGAGCACTGCGCCTATCTGACACACCACGTTCGCTGGTTTAACGACGACTTCGTCGCCGGACGCAGCCTCGCAAGCTCGTCAGCTGCTACAGGCTCACAAAACGCAAAAAATCCCGTAGCGATAGTAAATACAGAGCACTCCATCTATCTGACCCACCGCGCTCGCTGACCTAACGACGCCTTAGTCGCCGGACGCAGCCTCGCAGGTTCGTCAGCGGCTACAAGAGCCAAATTGCGACTACTGACACCCGGTAGACGCCACCCAAATGAACACTATTCTCAACAACCTGTCTGATTTGGTTTTTTTGCACAAAAAGCCCGTCTGCGATTAGTCCGAAACCCTCGCAATGGATTAAAGTAACGCCCCCGGCAACGGCGTAATTTATACGGCGTTGCAGTCCTTTTCAGGAACAGTCATCGATGGAACATCGTGAAGCGCTACTGGCGCTGCGAACCTTTCTTTCAACGCAGATTCTCGGTCAAGAAAAACTCATTGACCGCTTGTTGATCGCGCTGCTGGCTGACGGCCATATGCTGGTCGAAGGCGCGCCCGGCCTCGCCAAGACCAAAGCCATCAAAGAGCTGGCGGAAGGTATCGAAGCGCAGTTCCATCGCATTCAGTTCACCCCCGACCTGTTGCCTGCCGACATCACCGGCACTGAAATCTATCGCCCCGAAACTGGCAGCTTTGTCTTCCAGCAGGGCCCGATCTTCCACAATCTGGTGCTGGCCGACGAAATCAACCGGGCTCCGGCAAAAGTGCAGTCGGCTCTGCTTGAGGCGATGGCCGAGCGCCAGGTCAGCGTCGGGCGCAGCACTTACGAGCTGTCACCGCTGTTTCTGGTCATGGCCACGCAAAACCCCATCGAGCAAGAAGGCACCTACCCGCTGCCAGAAGCCCAGCTCGACCGTTTTCTGATGCACGTGAAAATTGGCTTCCCCGACGCAGCCGTAGAGCGCCGTATCCTGCAACAGGCCCGTGGCGAAGCCCTCAACGGTGAAACCAAGCCTGAACGCCGGGTCAGCCAACAGGCCATTTTTGCCGCCCGCAAGGAAATCCTCGGGCTGTACATGGCCGATGCGGTAGAGGAATACCTGGTGCAATTGGTCATGGCGACCCGTACGCCCGGCAAATTCGACCCGGAAATGGCCGAGTGGATTGCCTACGGCGCCAGCCCCCGTGGCTCGATTGCCCTTGATCGCTGTGCCCGTGCACACGCCTGGCTCGCCGGTCGCGACTTCGTCAGCCCGGAAGACATCCAGGCCGTGCTGTTCGACGTGCTGCGCCACCGTATTATTTTGTCTTTCGAAGCCGAGGCGGCTGGCATTGACCAGGACCGCGTGGTGCAACGCATCCTTGACGTTGTTGCCGTTGCCTGACGATGACCGCCCTCCTGCCCGCCGAGCCCGGCATTCGTGTGACTCTCACCGAACTGATCGAGATGCGCCATCGCGTGCGCGAGGTGCAGCTGTTCTCCACCCCCGGCCACCGCAGCCCGCTGGTGGGCTTGCACCACTCCAAGCTGCGCGGGCGCGGGGTCGACTTCGATCAGGTACGGATTTATCAGGCCGGGGACGATGTCCGCACCATTGACTGGCGCGTCACCGCACGCACCCAGGAACCGCACACCAAGATGTTCCATGAGGAACGCGAACGGCCAATCTTCATCCTCGCCGAGCAAAGCCGTCGGCTGTTCTTCGGTTCAGGGCTGATGTTCAAGTCGGTGCTTGCTGCTCAAGCCGCGAGTCTGATTGGCTGGGCCGCACTGGGCCATAACGACCGGGTGGGCGGCCTGGTGTTTGGCGACCACGAGCATTACGAAATCAAGCCACGGCGCAGCAAGCAAAGCCTGCTGCAATTGCTCAACCGGCTGGTGCGGGTCAATCAGTCGCTGCACACCGAAGTCCAGTCAGACCGTGACGCACTGGGCATGGCCTTGATCCGCGCCCGCGAGGTGCTGCGCCCCGGCAGTCTGGTGGTGGTGATTTGTGATGAGCGGGCACTGACCGACGCCGCCGAACAGCAACTGAGCCTGTTATCACGCCATTGCGACCTGATTCTGCTGCCGTTGTCTGACCCTCTTGACCACGCCCTGCCAGCAGCCGGGCTGCTGCGCTTTGCCGAGCGCGGCGCACAGCTGGAACTGGACACGCTCAACTATGATTTGCGTCAGGCTTACCGTGCTCAGGCCGAAGCCCGTATCGCCCGTTGGGAGCTGCTCGCGCAAAAGCTGCGGGTATTGCTGATGCCCCTCAGCACGCAAAGCGAAATGATCGAACAACTGCGTGAGTTCCTGAACGCCAAACGCCCCGGCAAATCGTCATGAACGAACTCGAACACCTGCAACCGCTCATCACCCCGCCGGCGATTGGCTTGTGGCCACCGGCGCCGGGCTGGTGGTTGCTGCTGCTCCTGATTCCGGCTCTGGGCTGGGGTTTGTGGTGGTTGCGCCGTTATCTGCCTGCCAAACGCCAACTGGCCACCACCGAACAGCCCCTTGACCCGGTACGCGTAGCGGCTCTGGAAGAGCTGGCGCGGTTCAACAAACCTTACGATGGTGCGCCTGCCGGTGCCTGGCTGCAGCAACTCAACGGCCTGCTCAAACGCCTGTGCCGCAGCCACTACCCGTATAGCCAGAGCCATACCCTCAATGGTCGCAAGTGGCTGGCGTTTCTCGACAACCGCTGCCCGGCCGCCGGTTTGACCCGCTGGATGGTGCTGGTAGAAGGCGCCTACAAGCCCGAGTGCAAACTCGATGACAAGGCCATCGCCGGGCTCAATCAAGCGGTTGAAACCTGGATTCGCAAACATGTTTGAGTTCGCCTGGCCCTGGCTATTCGCCTTACTGCCACTGCCCTGGGTGATGCGCCTGGTGCTGCCGGCTGCCGACAGCGGTGAACCTGCACTTAAAGTCAGTTTTTTGGGCGATCTCGAAGAACTGGCCCGGCGCAAGGCGCGGCCCACCCTGCCTTCGCTGCGTCAGCAAATGCCGTATGTGTTGCTGTGGTTGTTGCTGCTGACCGCCGCAGCCCGCCCGCAATGGCTGGGCGAACCACTACCGATTGCCGCCAGCGGGCGCGATTTGTTGGTGGCCGTGGACGTCTCGGGCTCCATGGACTACCCGGACATGCACTGGCACAACGAGGACATCACCCGCCTCGATTCGGTGAAAAAGCTGCTGGGCGACTTTCTTGAACACCGTGAAGGCGACCGTGTCGGCCTGATCCTTTTCGGCAGCCAGGCGTATCTACAAGCGCCATTGACCTTTGATCGGCACACCGTGCGCACCTGGCTCGACGAAGCGCGCATCGGCATTGCCGGTAAAAACACGGCCATCGGCGACGCTATAGGTCTGGCCGTCAAGCGCCTGCGCCAACGTCCGGCGCAGAGCCGCGTGCTGATCCTGGTCACCGACGGCGCCAACAACGGCGGCCAGATCGATCCCTTGACCGCGGCCCGCCTGGCGGCTGAAGAAGGCGTCAGAATCTACCCGATCGGGGTCGGGTCCGACCCGCAAGAAAACACCGCCAAGGGTCTGTTCAGCATTAACCCGGGCGTGGACCTGGACGAGCCGGCCATGGAAGAAATCGCCCGCATTACCGGCGGCCGCTACTTCCGTGCCCGCGACGGCAACGAACTGTCCGTCATCAAAGACACCCTCGACCAACTTGAACCTGTCGCCCAGCAGCCCACTCAGGCACGCCCGGCGCAGGCGCTTTACAGCTGGCCTTTGGCTGGCGCACTGTTGCTCAGCGTGCTGCTGGTGATCCGCGAGCTATGGCCCAACCATCCGCTGCAACGTTTACTGAGCAAGGAACACTTTCTGCCTCAAAATCCTGACTGGCGCTCGCGGCTCAAACGCCTGCGCTTGCGGAGGCGCCGATGAGCGCGCTCTGGCCCCATTGGTTTCGCCCCGAATGGCTGCTGGCTCTGCCGCTGCTGTGCTGGCTGCTCTGGAAACTCTGGCATCGGCAAAAACGCGCCGGGCGCTGGCAGATGATCCTCCCCGAAGCCTTTCATCGCGTCTTGCTCAGCGGCGGTAATGGCCGCGACAGCAAACTGCCGTGGATTGCCCTCGGCCTGGCCTGGTTGCTGGCCCTGTTTGCCTTGCTCGGACCAAGCTGGGAACGAGTTGAACAGTCCGCGCAAAAACCGGCCGACCCGCTGGTAGTGATGCTTGAGCTAACCCCGCAAATGCTCGCGACCGACAGCCAGCCCAACCGCCTGGAACAGGCACGGCGCAAACTCTACGACCTGCTACAAAGTCGCAGTGATGCGCAAACGGCAATCATCGTCTACGCCGGTAGCGCCCATACGCTGGTGCCGCTGTCCGATGACATGGCCACCAGCCGCAACCTGCTCGAAGCGGTCAAGCCATCGATCATGCCGCAACCGGGTAATCGCGCCGACCTCGCCGTCAACAAAGCCCTCAAGCTGCTGGATCAAGGTGCACTGGGCGAAGGCCGACTTTTGCTGGTGACTTCATCGCTCAGCGAACAAGAGCGCGCTGGCATCCGCAAGGAACTGGACGGCCACACGCCGCCGCTGTTGGTACTTGGTGTCGGCACCCGTGAAGGCTCGCCGGTGGTCGAAGAAAACGGCGAGTTTCTGAAAGACGCCCAGGGCGCCATCCTCCTGCCGCGCCTCGACAGCCCGAGCCTGCGCGCCTTTGCAGAAGACGTAGGGGGAAGTTACCGACAAGCAAAGCTGGATGACAACGACCTGCGCGGCCTGGGTTTGCTCGATGGCCCGCAACATTTACGCGACGACGGCCAGACGCTGCGCCTGGACACCTGGTCTGACCAAGGCTACTGGCTATTGCTGCCACTGCTACTGCTGGCCGCGTGTGCGGGTCGTCGTGGCTGGCTGTTCTGCCTGCCGCTGCTCTTCATGCTGCCTCAACCCAGCTATGCCTTCAGCCTGACCGATCTGTGGTTGCGCCCCGACCAACAAGGCCAGCGCCTGCTGGAGCAGAAAAAACCGTTACAAGCCGTCGAACACTTCAAAGACCCTTTGTGGCAAGGTCTGGCGCTGTATCAGGCGGGCGACTACAGCGCGGCAGCTCAGCGCTTTGGCGAGGTCAACAGTGCCAGCGCACACTACAATCGCGGTAACGCATTGGCCATGAGTGGTGAACTCGAAGCGGCAGTTGACGCCTATGAGCAAGCACTGGAGCTGCAACCCGACCTGCAAGTCGCCGCGCAGAACAAAGCGCTGGTCGAGCAAGTGCTTGAGCAAAAACGCGAACAAGACACACCACCGCCGGACAAAGTGCCAGAAAAACCCGCCGAACCCGACGAAACCGATCCGTCCGTCAGCAGCAGTAATGCCACGACCACTGGCGAGAACGGCCAACATGATCAAAGCAGCGCGGCCACCGACCCGGCCGCCCATGCCAACCT
>NZ_WIWK01000007.1:0-96848 GCF_009600165.1 Pseudomonas sp. FSL R10-0399 | reverse complement strand
TCCCGAAGGAGAGGGAACCGATTGGGGGATGCTGAAGATACTCGCTGTCCTGTTTGCTGCGCGACAGCGCGGCGTCGAAGACGGGGCGGCCCCTCCTACCGGTTTATGGTGTTGGGTCAGTTCATCATGTCTTTGATCGCCCGCTCTTGATCCATCAGCTCGCGCTGGCGTGCATCGAGGCGTGACGACAGCTGGAAGTTGTTGGTGAGCTTTTTCGCAAAGGCGATTTGCTGGATGGCCTGACGGTAGTCACCCATCAAGGCGAAATACTCGGCGCGGGCCTGGTGCAGGCCAATGATGTTGCCCGACAACCCGCGTGTTTCTGCCACCTGATACCAGACGTCCGGGTCATCCGGGCGGCTTTTGAGTAAGGCGTCCAGGGCTTTTTCGGCATCGGCCGGGCGATTTTGCTTGAGCAGCAAGTCGACCCGGACCTGATTCAACGGGTAGTTGCCTGGGTACAGCGTGCGCATTCTGTCGACCCGCTGCTGGGCATCGGCCAGACGGTTGCTGTCCATGTCCAGCTCGATTTGCGCCAGGTTGTAAGTGATGTCGTTGGGCGCCTTGTCCAGCAACGGCTTCAGGGTGGTGCGGGCTTCATTGAACTGGCTGCCCTTGATTTGGGCAATCGCCAGGCCATAACGGGCGACGTCATTTTTGGGGTTTTCATCCAGCTGCTGGCGGAACCGCTTGGCGGCCAGGCCCGGCGTATCTTCGTATTGCAGTTGGACCCGGGCGCGAATCAGTTGATAGCGCAGGCTGTCTTCGGTGCCGCCAATTTTGGCCTGTTCGGCACGGTTGCGGGTGTCGGCAATACGCGATTCGGTCACTGGGTGAGTCAGCAAAAACTCAGGCGGCTTGGCGTCAAAGCGGTACTGGCGCATCAAGCGCTCAAACATGGTGGGCATGGAGCGCGGGTCGTAACCGGCCTTTTCAAGGTTGAGGATGCCGATACGGTCAGCCTCTTGCTCGTTCTGGCGCGAGAAACGTCGTTGCTCCTGAAAGGCCGCTGCCTGGGTGCCGGCGATGGTGGCAATACCGGCGTCACCGGCGCCCGAGGCGGCGATCACAATACCGGCGAGCAGGGCCGCCATCATGGGCAGTTGCATGCGTTGCTGGGCTTCTACACCGCGGGCAAAGTGGCGTTGCGACAAGTGAGCAAGTTCGTGGGCGAGTACCGAGGCGTATTCGCCTTCGGTCTGGGCGTTGAGGAACAACCCGCCGTTGACCCCGATAATCCCGCCGGGCGCCGCGAAGGCGTTGAGCTGCGGGCTGTTGATCAGAATGAACTCCAGGCGACGGTCCTGCACTTGGCTGGTTTCGACCAGTTTGTAGACGCTGGTTTCGACGTAGTCCTTGAGTTGCGGGTCATTGAGCTGCGACACCTGACTGCGCAGCATGCTCAACCAGGCACGGCCGAGTTGATACTCTTGCTGCGGAGACACGATGGCCGAGCTGGCGTCACCCAGAGACGGTAAATCGTCTGCGAAACTCGGTGATGCGAGCAGGCAAGCGAGCGTCAACAGGGTTGGGCGCAGAAAATTCATGCACAAAGCTCTAATCAATAAAGCGCTTACTGTAGCTGGACACTCGGCTGGCGACCAGTGGCGGTCTGCTTGGGGTATTCTAGCGAGCTAAAAAATGCCACCCATAGGCATGCCTGAGGAAGTAAAAAATGACTGATGCGTTGGCGCATGATGCGCTAGTGGATGCCAGTGGCCTGAGCTGCCCACTGCCGTTGCTCAAGGCCAAGCTGGAGCTTAACCGTCTGGCCCAGGGGCAGACCTTGAAAGTCATCGCGACGGACGCCGGTTCGCTACGCGATTTTCGGGCATTCGCACGTCTGGCAGGGCATGAGCTGCTGCGTGAAGAAGAAGATTCTGGCACCTATCGCTACTGGTTACGCAAGGCCTGAGGCCGGGCGGCGCTTTCTCTTAAGGAATTTCGATGTTCAAAGTGTTACGAAATTGGGTGCAGCGCTACTTCTCTGATGAGGAGGCCGTGGTGCTGGCGGTGTTGTTGGTGCTGGCTTTTACGGCGGTGCTGACCTTGGGCGGCATGCTCGCACCGGTGTTGGCCGGCATGGTGCTGGCGTATCTGATGCAGGGCCTGGTGGTGGCGCTTGAACGCCTGCGAGTGCCTGCCGGGGCGGCGGTCGGGCTGGTGTTTGCCCTGTTTATGGGGCTACTGCTGGTGTTTATGATCGTGGTCGTGCCTTTGCTGTGGCACCAGTTGATCACCTTGTTCAATGAATTGCCGGGCATGCTGGCCAAGTGGCAGTCGCTGCTGCTGTTGCTGCCTGAGCGTTACCCGCATCTGGTGTCGGACGAGCAGGTGCTGCAAGCCATCGAGGTGGCGCGCGGTGAGATCGGCAAGTTTGGCCAATTGGCGCTGACCTTCTCGCTGTCCAGTTTGCCGCTGCTGGTCAACATCATGATCTATCTGGTACTGGTGCCGATTCTGGTGTTCTTCTTTCTTAAAGACCGTGCGCTGATTGGTCGTTGGGTTCGCGGTTATTTACCCCGCGAGCGTGCGCTGATTACCCGTGTGGCCGAGGAAATGAACCGGCAGATCGCCAACTACATTCGCGGCAAGGTTATCGAAATCATCATCTGCGGCGGCGTGACCTACATCGCCTTCGTCACCATGGGCCTTAACTACGCGGCCTTGCTGGCGTTGCTGGTAGGTGTGTCGGTGGTGGTGCCGTATGTGGGCGCTGTGGTGGTGACGGTGCCGGTCATGCTGATTGCGTTGTTCCAGTGGGGCTGGAGCGACCAGTTCATCTACCTGATGGCGGTGTACGGGATCATTCAGACCCTGGACGGCAACGTGCTGGTGCCATTGTTGTTCTCTGAGGCGGTGAGTTTGCACCCGGTGGCCATTATTTGTGCGGTGTTGCTGTTCGGCGGGTTGTGGGGCTTTTGGGGGGTGTTTTTTGCGATCCCGCTGGCCACCCTGTGCAAGGCGGTGCTGGATGCCTGGCCACGTGAGCAGCAGGTGGTAGCGCCTCTGCTGTAAAGCTCGAAGCGCAGGCAAGAAAAAGCCCCGGCTCTCGCAAGAGAACCGGGGCTTTTTCGTTACGGCATCAGCTTACGCTTGAATGACCGGGATGTTGGCATTGGCTGCCGACTCACGGAATTCAGCGATCTGATCAAAGCTCAGGTAACGGTACACGTCCGTTGCCATGGTGTTGATCTCTGCTGCGTAAGCCAGGTATTCCTCAACCGAAGGCAGACGGCCCAGGATCGAAGCCACCGACGCCAACTCAGCCGAAGCCAGGTAAACGTTGGCACCGTCACCCAGACGGTTCGGGAAGTTACGGGTCGAAGTCGACACTACAGTGGAGTTCGGCTCAACGCGTGCCTGGTTACCCATGCACAGCGAGCAGCCTGGCATTTCCATGCGTGCGCCGGCTTTGCCGTAGATGCCGTAGTAGCCTTCTTCGGTCAGTTGGTGAGCGTCCATTTTGGTCGGAGGCGACAGCCACAGACGAGTTGGCAGCTGACCTTTGACCTTGTCCAGCAACTTGCCCGCAGCGCGGAAGTGGCCGATGTTGGTCATGCACGAACCGATGAACACTTCGTCGATTTTCTCGCCAGCAACGCTGGACAGCAGACGGGCGTCATCCGGGTCGTTTGGTGCGCAGAGCACAGGCTCTTTGATGTCGGCCAGATCGATTTCGATGATGTGCGCGTATTCGGCGTCAGCATCGGCTTCCATCAGCTCAGGGTTGGCAACCCAGGCTTCCATCGCTTGAGCGCGACGCTCAAGGGTACGCACGTCGCCGTAACCTTCCGCAATCATCCAGCGGAGCAGGGTGATGTTGGAGTTCAGGTATTCGGTGATCGATTCTTTGGACAGCTTGATGGTGCAGCCAGCCGCCGAACGTTCTGCCGAGGCGTCGGACAGTTCGAACGCTTGCTCGATGCTCAGGTTGTCCAGACCTTCGATTTCCAGGATGCGACCCGAGAATTCGTTGATCTTGCCTTTCTTCTCGACCGTCAGCAGACCTTTCTGGATAGCGACGTAAGGAATGGCGTGTACCAGGTCACGCAGGGTGATGCCCGGCTGCATTTCGCCTTTGAAGCGAACCAGAACCGATTCCGGCATGTCCAGTGGCATTACGCCAGTGGCTGCAGCGAACGCTACCAGACCCGAACCGGCAGGGAACGAGATGCCCATTGGGAAGCGAGTGTGGGAGTCGCCACCGGTGCCGACGGTGTCAGGCAGCAGCATGCGGTTCAGCCAGCTGTGGATGATGCCGTCGCCCGGACGCAGGGAAACACCGCCACGGGTCATGATGAAGTCTGGCAGGGTGTGGTGCGTGGTGACGTCGATCGGCTTTGGATAGGCCGCGGTGTGGCAGAACGACTGCATCACCAGGTCAGCGGAGAAGCCCAGGCACGCCAGGTCTTTCAGTTCGTCACGGGTCATTGGACCGGTGGTGTCCTGAGAACCTACGGTGGTCATCTTCGGCTCGCAGTAAGTGCCTGGACGAACGCCAGTCACGCCGCAGGCCTTGCCAACCATTTTTTGCGCCAGGGTGTAACCCTTGGTGCTTTCAACAGGTGCTTCAGGCTTTTTGAACAGATCGGTAGGGCCCAGACCCAGCTCGGCACGAGCCTTCTCGGTCAGGCCACGGCCGATGATCAGAGGGATACGGCCACCGGCGCGAACTTCGTCCAGCAGAACGGGAGTTTTCAGTTCGAAGGTGGTGATGACTTCGTCAGTACCGTGCTTGCACACTTTGCCAGCGTGCGGGTACAGGTCGATCACGTCGCCCATGTTGATGTTGCTGACGTCGAACTCGATTGGCAGTGCGCCAGCATCTTCCATGGTGTTGTAGAAGATTGGAGCAATTTTGCTGCCGAAGCAGAAGCCGCCTGCACGCTTGTTCGGTACATAAGGAACGTCGTCGCCGAAGAACCACAGTACGGAGTTGGTGGCCGACTTACGCGACGAACCGGTACCGACTACGTCACCGACGTAGGCGATAGGGAAGCCCTGACCGCGCATTTCTTCGATTTGCTTCATCGGGCCGATGGAGCCTTGAACGTCCGGCACGATACCGTCACGGGCCATTTTCAGCATGGCCAGGGCGTGCAGCGGGATGTCCGGGCGCGACCAGGCGTCTGGTGCAGGCGACAGGTCGTCGGTGTTGGTTTCGCCGGTAACCTTGAACACGCGCAGGCTGATTTTGTCTGCCAGTGTCGGGCGGTTTTTGAACCACTCGCCGTCAGCCCAGGACTCAATCACGGCTTTAGCGTGAGCATTGCCGTTTTTGGCTTTTTCAGCGACGTCGTGGAAGGCATCAAACATCAGCAGGGTGTGCTTGAGTTGCGCAGCGGCAACCGGTGCCAGCTCTGCGTCGTCCAGCAGATCAACCAGGGTCACGATGTTGTAGCCGCCTTGCATGGTGCCAAGCAGTTCAACAGCGCGTTGTTTGGTGATCAGGGGGGAGGTTGCTTCACCTTTCGCGATGGCGGCCAGGAAGCCGGCTTTTACGTAGGCAGCTTCGTCAACACCAGGTGGAATGCGGTTGGTGATCAGGTCAACGAGGAATTCTTCTTCGCCGGCAGGCGGGTTTTTCAGCAGCTCAACCAGGCCTGCAGTTTGTTCGGCGTTAAGCGGCTGGGGAACGATACCCAGGGCTGCGCGCTCTTCGATATGTTTGCGGTAGGCTTCAAGCACAGTTATTACCCTCATCATTGGTCCCAAATGGGTGTCCGGGACGCTCATCCAGGAATGCCAGGTACTCATGCGCTGCAGGGCTTTTTGGGCCGCTTAGCCAGAGTTTCAAGGATTCCCAACAGAAGCTGTTTTCAAAGTTTTACGCCATCCGAACGGCGGGATGATGAAGGTTGATGGGGGCACTTGCTGTGCAAACACCCCGCACCAACACCGTTCTTCAGGATCAACTGTGCTCGTGACGCTTTGAAAACAGCTTCCAACGGACATTGGCGCCTTAAAAGGCAGGCTGATTCTACGGCAAAAACTTGTTAAAGGTAAGTTAGGCCCTGAAGGTTGAGGGGTGATCTGCGTTAGACAAAGGGCTAACATGGCCGTCTGTTTCACTCTGCAGTGCTCTATTTCGCCATGCCCAACCAAACCATCAAGACCCCTTGTATCGGCCTGTGCTCAACGGTTTACGGAGACCTCGTGTGCCGTGGCTGCAAGCGTTTTCACCACGAAGTGATCCACTGGAACGGTTACAACGAGGACGAAAAACGCGCTGTCTGGCTGCGGCTCGAACAGCTTTTAGTGCAGGTCATGGCGGCCAAGGTCGAGGTGTTCGACCCGCCGGCGCTGCGCAATCAGTTGATTACCCGAAAAATACGTTTCGTAGAGAAGCAATCTGAATATTGCTGGGCGTACCAATTGATAGCCCGTGGCGCACGGGTGATCAATCAGTTAGAGATGTACGGGATGGTGTTGTTGCCTGAGTTTCGTGACTGGGGGCTGCCGGAGTTGCGTGACGCCATTGATCGGGAATTTTTCCTCTTGTCCGAAGCGCACTACGAGCGCTACATCGCCCCGGGCTTTCTCAAGGATGCGATGGGGCAATAGGTCCCGGCCCTCTGCCTCGCGATCTTTAAACGATCAAAAGATCGCGAGGCAAGCTCGCTCCTACACTTTTTGTTCCAGTTCCTTGACGATGTCTTCGGGCTTGAGCACCAGAACGTCGGACTCAAGCTTGTCGATCACGATTTCTGCGGTGTTGCCGATCAAGGCCGCTGACAAGCCGGTGCGCGCCACAGTACCGATTACCGTCACCACAGCGTCGAGCTTTCTGGCGACCTGCTGAATGATGATGTCTGCCGGGCCTTCTTTAATGTGCATGCGCTCGTCGCTGATTTCGAAGCGGCGCTGGAACTCCTTGCTGGCCGCCCGAAAGCTGGCTTCGTATTCGGTGTCGATCGGGTAAGCCGCATCCATCACCGCCAGGGTGGGCGCCGGGTGCGCGCTGACGACGTGCAGTTCGCCGTGGGTCAGGCTGGCAATGCGAAAACCCTGGTCGATGATGGTTTTGTGCAGCGCCATGTGGTCTTCGTCGCCGTTGCCTACATCGACGGCGGCCAGCACCACGCCGTTGCTCCATGGCTTGGTGGTTCTGACCAGCAAGACCGGGGTAGGGCAGTCGCGCAGCAGTTTCCAGTCTTCGGGGGTGAGCAGGATTTTTTTCAGGATGGAGTCGTCAACGTGTTGCTTGATCACCAGCCCGCAACCCTCGATTTGCTGCTCCTTGATGATGGTGGTGTGCAGGTTGTCGTGCCAGGCCTGACGCGACGTCACGCTGTAGCCTTCGGTAATCAGGCTGTTGGTCAGGACATTGAGCAAGGCTGAGTGATCGTGCTCTTTGTCGCCGATCAACAGGTGTAAATGCGCTTTGGAGGCTTTGGCGATTTCTTTGGCGCGCTTGAGGGCGAAGCTTTCCATCAGATGGGGTTCGATGACGACCAACAGGCTACGTATGGTTTGCATGAGCGTTCACTCCATGTGCAATAAGGGTGGATGCGAGCACTATAGTTGCTCATCAGTAATTCGGACGTTGATGCATATCAAGTTGCGCGGTTGGTGCTGTGGCACATGGCCCGTATAATCGGCGCCTTTCGCCTCGTCCAGCCTTTGTGAGCCTCATGTCAGCGATACCTCAAAACACGTTCGGCCCGTTGTGCAATCTCCAGTGTTCGGGAGTGCGTGCATGAACCTTCCTGAAATCCATGAGTTTTTGGGTTGCCGTACCCCTGACGGCTGGATCGCTGCTGCATTGGCCGATCAGGAAACCCTGCTGATTGACCACAAAAACTGCGAATTCAAGGCCGCCAGTACGGCGTTGAGCCTGATTGCCAAGTACCACTCGCACGTTGATCTGATCAATATGATGTCGCGCCTGGCCCGTGAAGAGCTGGTGCACCACGAGCAGGTCATGCGCTTGATGAAAAAGCGCAAAATCGAACTGCGCCAATTGTCGGCGGGCCGTTACGCCTCGGGTTTACGCAAAGTGGTGCGTAACCACGAGCCGGTAAAGCTGGTGGATACGTTGGTGGTCGGGGCGTTTATTGAAGCGCGCAGTTGCGAGCGTTTCGAAGCGTTGGTGCCGCATTTGGACGAAGAACTTGGCAAGTTCTACTACGGCCTGCTCAAAAGCGAGGCCCGTCATTTTCAGGGCTATTTGAAACTGGCCTATCAATACGGCGACGCCAAAGACATTGCTCAAGTCATCGAGCGGGTGAGGGCGGCCGAGCAAGAGCTTATTGAAACCCCCGATGTTGAATTCCGCTTCCACAGCGGCGTGCCCGCTCAGTCTTAAGTCGCCAATGTGCGCCACAAGACCTGTAGGAGCGAGCTTGCTCGCGATCTTTTGATCTTGATCTAAGGACCCCCTCTCCCAAAGGAGAGGGCATCGATAGGGGGTTGCTGTCGATTCTCGGAGGTCTGCGCGCTACGCGAAGACTGATCTCCTGCAGTAGCGATAACCCATTCCTATATCTCAATAGTTAGCCTGCTATTTATAATCTTGACATTAGCTGCCTAAGCAGTAGTATTTGGTTACATTCCTGCCTAGGCAGCTTTCTGGTGTCCTGATGAAACACTTCCAGCCCGATACTTTTCAAAACTGCACCCTGGGTTTGCTTTTGGGACGTGCAGCCTTGCTTAAAGACCGCATCATCGACACGCACATGGAGCCTTACGGCATCACTGCTGCGCAGTTCAAGGTGCTGATCATCATGGCGCAATTTGCTGTCGATACTCCGGCCGAGCTGTGCCGCCACTTGTCACTGGACAGCGGCTCGATGACGCGCATGCTCGATCGCCTTGAGCAAAAGAGTCTTTTGATTCGCCAACGCTCTGACGCCGACAGGCGCCAGGTACGTCTTGTGCTGACTGAAGACGGGCAGGCGCTGGCAGATCGGCTCCCGACGATTGGCGCTGATGCCATGAATCAATTGGCGGGTGCAATCAGCCCACAAGAACTGCAAAGCCTGGAACAGATCCTTAAAAAAATACTGCTGGCGGCCGGTGATCCGATCACTATCCAACGCTTGGGTGAAAAATGAGCAACAGAGCATTACGAACAGGCTTAAGCCTGATGTGTGTGTCCCTCGCGTTGGTAGGTTGTGCCAGCTACAGCGGCTTGACCACCCAAGGCGCGCGCCTGGATGCGAAAAGCCTCCAGTCCGCTCAAGCCCTCAAGGGCATCAATGTGACCCCGGCAGCCTGGCCGCAAAAGGACTGGTGGAAGCGCTTGGGCGACAGCCAGTTGAATGGCTTGGTCGACGAGGCATTGCGTGACAGCCCGGACATGCAGATAGCCAGTGCCCGTGTGCATCAGGCCACTGCCGCCGCCGGCGCTGCCAATGCGGCACGCATGCCGACGCTGGACGCCGAGGCCGATGTGACGCGCTCGCGTCTGTCGCGCTCCCAGGATCCAACCGGCCAGGGCGGTCGTTATGACACGGTGCGTGACATCGGTCTGACCTTCAATTACACCTTCGACCTGTGGGGCGGCCAGCGGGATGCCTGGGAAGCGGCTTTGGGCGAAGCCCGCGCTGCCGAAGTCGACAGCCATGCTGCGAGCCTGACCCTGGCGGCCGATGTGGCAAAGGCCTACAGCAATCTGGGGCATGCCTACAGCGTGCTGGATCTGTCGAAAGATGACCTTCAGCGCACCCGCAAAATGCTCGATTTGAGCAAGCAGCGGTTGCAGGCCGGTATCGACAGCCACTATCAGTACCAGCAGACCGAAAGCCTGGAAGCCAGCTCCCAGGAGCAGGTGATCAATGCACAGAAACAGGTCAAGAGCGCTCATATCGCCCTGGCCGTGTTGCTGGGTAAAGGGCCGGACCGTGGCTTCGAAATTGCCCGTCCGCAGATTTTGACCCCCGCCGCCGTGGCTGTGCCAAGCACGTTGCCCGCCGAGTTGCTTGGCCGTCGCCCCGATATTGTGGCGGCACGCTGGCGGGTCGAAGCGGCCAGTAAAAATATTGCCGCCGCCAAAACACGTTTTTACCCCAACCTTAACTTGAGTGCCGCTGCCGGGACTCAGTCCTTGCTGGGCGATGCGCTGTTTGGTTCGGCCAGCCGCTTTATGAACATCGCCCCGGCCATTTCGCTGCCGATTTTTGACGGCGGCCGTCTGCGTGCCGGGCTGGATGCCGAAGACGCCAATTACGACCTGGCCGTCGCGCAGTACAACAAGACGCTGGTGGCCGCCCTCGGTGATGTCAGCGATACCCTCGAGCAATTGAACGCCATGAGCGAGCAGGTCAGCACTCAGAAACGTGCGGCTGATATTGCCCAGCAGTCGTATGACTCGGGATTACAGCGCTACGAATCCGGTATCGGCAGTTACCTGGATGTCCTCAGCATCGAGCAGCAATTGCTCCAGGCGCAGCGCCAGCTGGCTGACCTGAATGCTGAGCAGATCACGCTTTCGATTCAACTGATGCAAGCCCTGGGCGGTGGCTTTGAGCCCGGCAATGCGGCTGCGGCCGTTCCTGTTCAAGCCTCCCTGGCAGAATAATTTAGGTAATCGTCATGGCTACTGTGCAAACACCGAATGAAGCGCAACACAATCAGGACGCTGGTAATCAGCGTAAACGTAAACTCTGGCTGAGTGGTCTGGCCATTTTGGTCATCCTGGTCGGCCTGGGCGTCTGGGGCTGGCATGAGTTGTATGGCCGTTGGAGCGAGAGCACCGACGACGCCTATGTCAACGGCAACGTGGTCGAAATCACGCCATTGGTGGCGGGGACGGTGGTGAGCATCGGCGCCGATGATGGCGATCTGGTTCATGAAGGGCAGGTGCTGCTTAACTTTGATCCGAGCGATTCGCTGGTCGGTTTGCAGAGCGCCGAAGCCAACCTGGCCCGCACTGTGCGTCAGGTTCGCGGCCTGTTCAGTAATGTGAGCGGTACCAAAGCGCAGGTGGCGGCGCAAAAAGTCGCTGTGCAAAAGGCCCAGGACAACTTCAATCGCCGGAAAAACCTGGCAGCAAGCGGGGCTATTTCCCAAGAAGAGCTGTCCCATGCGCGGGATGACCTGGCGTCTGCACAAAGTGCCTTACGCAATAACGAGCAGCAACTCGACACCACCAGCGCGCTGGTAGACAACACGGCCATTGCCAACCATCCGGATGTGCTGGCAGCCGCTGCGCAGTTGCGTCAGGCGTATCTGGAACACGCACGCACCACGTTGATTGCACCGGTGACCGGCTATGTCGCCAAACGTACCGTGCAATTGGGGCAGCGGGTTCAGCCAGGCACCGCGTTGATGGCAGTTATTCCGCTTAACCAGCTGTGGATCGACGCCAACTTCAAGGAAACCCAACTGGACAAGATGCGCATTGGCCAGCCGGTTGAAATTGAATCGGACCTGTATGGCAGCAACGTCAAGTACAGCGGTACCGTCGACAGCATCGGTGCGGGCACCGGCAGCGCGTTTGCCCTGTTGCCAGCGCAAAACGCGACCGGCAACTGGATCAAAATTGTTCAGCGTGTTCCCGTGCGTATCCACATCAATGCCGATGAGCTGGCCAAGCACCCGCTGCGCATCGGGCTGTCGACCACGGTTGACGTGAACCTGCATGACCAGAGCGGCCCGGTGCTGGCGCAACAGCCGCCGCAGAAGGCGATGTTCACCACCAACGTGTACGAGCAACAGCTGGCTGAAGCAGACACCCTGATTTCCCGCCTGATTGAAAGCAACAGCGCTGTGGCGGGCAATTCCGCCGCCCAACGCTAATTCGCCAATCCATAAGCCCCGCTGCACTGGCGGGGCTGTCCCCCTGGTTTTAAAGGATTTGCGATGAGCACAAACGCGTCTTTTACCCCGCCCAGCCTGCTGTTCGCCACCATTGGCCTGTCGCTGGCGACCTTTATGCAGGTGCTCGACACCACCATCGCCAACGTTGCCTTGCCGACCATCTCCGGCAACCTGGGGGTGAGTTCGGAGCAGGGTACGTGGGTTATTACTTCTTTTGCGGTGAGTAACGCGATTGCGTTGCCATTGACGGGCTGGTTGAGCCGGCGCTTTGGCGAAGTGAAACTGTTTTTGTGGGCCACGGTGCTGTTTGTACTGGCTTCATTCTTGTGCGGTATTTCGACGTCCATGCCTGAGCTGGTGGGTTTTCGTGTGCTGCAAGGTCTGGTGGCCGGGCCGCTGTATCCGATGACGCAAACCTTGTTGATTGCGGTGTACCCCCCAGCGAAACGGGGGATGGCATTGGCATTGCTGGCGATGGTCACGGTGGTGGCGCCGATTGCCGGGCCAATTTTGGGTGGCTGGATCACGGACAGTTACAGTTGGCCATGGATCTTCTTTATTAACATCCCGATTGGCATCTTTGCGGTGCTGGTGGTGCGTCAGCAGCTCAAGGCGCGGCCGGTGGTGATTACTCGCCAGCCAATGGACTACGTAGGGCTTATTACGCTGATCATTGGCGTCGGCGCGCTACAGATTGTGCTCGACAAGGGTAATGACCTGGACTGGTTCGAATCCAACTTCATCCTGATGGGCACGGCGTTGTCTGTGGTGGCGTTGGCGGCCTTTGTCATTTGGGAAATGACCGACAAACACCCGATTGTGAACCTGCGCCTGTTTGCTTACCGCAACTTCCGGATCGGCACCATCGTGTTGGTGCTGGGCTATGCCGGGTTCTTCGGTATCAACCTGATCTTGCCGCAATGGTTGCAGACCCAAATGGGTTATACCGCGACATGGGCGGGGTTGGCGGTGGCGCCGATTGGGATTTTGCCGGTATTGATGTCGCCTTTTGTGGGCAAGTACGCGAACAAGTTCGACCTGCGCCTGCTGGCCGGGCTGGCCTTTTTGGCGATCGGCCTGAGCTGCTTCATGCGTGCCGATTTCACCAATGAGGTCGACTTCCAGCACGTTGCACTGGTGCAGCTGTTTATGGGGATCGGGGTGGCTCTGTTCTTTATGCCGACCTTGAGCATTCTGATGTCGGACTTGCCGCCTCATCAAATTGCTGACGGCGCGGGCCTGGCCACGTTCCTGCGGACATTGGGCGGTAGTTTTGCTGCGTCCCTGACCACCTGGATCTGGATTCGTCGTGCCGATCAGCATCATGCCTACATGAGTGAAAGCTTGAGTACCTATGATCCGGTCACCCGGCATGCGCTGGACAGCTTGGGTGGGGCGAGCAACCAGGCGTATGCCCAGCTCGATCAAGTGCTGACCAGCCAGGCGTACATGCTCTCGACCGTGGACTACTTCACGCTGATGGGCTGGATGTTTATGGGCTTGATCTTGCTGGTATGGCTGGCCAAGCCGCCATTTGCCGCCAAGCCAGGACCGGCAGCGAGCGGGCATTAACGCCTGATTGGACGCAAACCTCGTAGGAGCGAGCTTGTCTCGCGATCTTTTGATCTTGTAAAAGATCGCGAGGCAAGCTCGCTCCTACAGTGGGCAGTGTTTATTGGGTGGCGTGAGGTAGCGCCAGTTGCGAATTGACGAACTCAAACGGCGCCAGTTGCATGCCCTGTTCATCCACTTGCAAGGCCCAGCCTTGTTTGTCCCAGTCGCCGAGTACGATGCGTTTGGCGGCGTAATCGCCAAGTTGCAATTTGTGTATCGCGGGGCGGTGGGTGTGGCCATGGATCAGGGTCTTGACCCCGAAGTGCTCCATGATCCGCGGTACTTCCTCGGGGGTCACGTCGACAATGTCGTTGGCTTTCATGCGGGTTTGCGCACGGCTTTCGCTGCGCAGCTTGCGCGCCAACTTATGGCGAGTGCTCAACGGCAAGTGGCGCAAGATCCACACCGTCACCGGGTTGCGCAGGTAGCGTCGCATACGCATGTAGGCTTCGTCGCGGGTGCACAGGCTGTCGCCGTGCATCAATAAAACCGGCTCGCCGTAGAAATCGACCACGCTCGGGTCTTTAAGCAGGGTGCAGCCAGCCGCCTTGCAAAAGGCCTGGCCGAGCAGAAAATCGCGATTGCCGTGCATCAGGAATACCTTCGTACCGCTGTCACTCAATTCGCGTAGCGCTTCGCAGATGGAGCGCTGGTAGGGCGTCATTGCATCGTCGCCGATCCAGGCTTCAAAGAAATCTCCCAAAATGTACAGCGCCTGTGCCGAGCGCGCGCGCCCGGACAGGAAATCCAGAAACGCCCGGGTAATGTCCGGGCGCTCCTCTTCCAGATGCAAATCTGAAATCAGCAGTATCACTCAACGATCTCGGCTTTCTCGATGATCACGTCTTCTGCCGGTACGTCCTGGTGGCCCGCTTTGGAACCGGTCGAAACGCCTTTGATCTTGTCAACAACGTCCTGGCCTTCGGTCACTTTGCCGAACACTGCGTAGCCCCAGCCCTGAACGTTTTTGCCGCTGTGGTTCAGGAAGCTGTTGTCAGCCACGTTGATGAAGAACTGCGCGGAAGCCGAATGCGGCTCCATGGTGCGAGCCATGGCGATGGTGTATTTGTCGTTCGACAGGCCGTTATCCGCCTCGTTCTGGATGCTTGGGCGCTTGTCTTTCTTTTCTTTCATGCCAGGTTCAAAACCGCCGCCCTGAATCATGAAGTTACCGATTACACGGTGGAAAACAGTGTTTTCGTAGTGGCCGGCTTTTACGTATTCGAGGAAGTTAGCGACAGTAATTGGCGCCTTTTCAGCGTTCAGTTCAATCACGATGTCGCCGTGGTTGGTGGTCAGTTTTACTTTTGACATGTCGTTATCGCTCTATCAGAAAATTCGTTGGGCGAGGAAATCGTATGACACCGTCAGCCCCGGTTGGGCTGGGTAGATACAGCCGCGGGCGAAGTTTAGCCTGCCCGCAGAGCATTTCGATGGTGTTTTTGCGATATGGGGGCTAAAAGCCCTATTTCAATTGCTTTGATTGGTCGCCTGCTCTGTCAGGGACTTGACAGCATCGGCTATGATAGGCGCTTTGATTTCGTCGGCCGCTCCAGGCCGCGCACCCGTTACGTTCAAGGATCCTATGAGCAAGCCCACTGTCGACCCCACTCTGAATCCAAAGGCTGGCCCAGCTGTACCGGCCAATTTTCTGCGCCCAATCGTGCAGGCGGACCTTGAATCGGGTAAATGCCAACAGATCGTGACCCGCTTCCCGCCTGAGCCTAACGGCTACTTGCACATTGGCCACGCCAAATCCATTTGCGTGAACTTTGGCCTGGCCGAGGAATTTGGCGGCGTTACGCACTTGCGCTTTGACGACACCAACCCGGCCAAGGAAGACCAGGAATACATCGACGCGATCGAAAGCGACGTGAAGTGGCTGGGCTTCCAGTGGTCTGGCGAAGTGCGCTATGCATCGCACTATTTCGATCAGTTGCATGACTGGGCGGTCGAGCTGATCAAGGCTGGCAAGGCCTATGTCGACGACCTGAGTCCTGAGCAAGCCAAGGAATACCGTGGCACCCTGACCGAGCCAGGCAAGAACAGCCCGTTCCGCGACCGTTCGGTCGAAGAGAACCTGGACTGGTTCGCCCGCATGCGCGCCGGTGAATTTCCGGACGGCGCCCGCGTGCTGCGTGCCAAGATCGACATGGCTTCGCCGAACATGAACCTGCGCGACCCGATCATGTATCGCATCCGCCATGCCCACCACCACCAGACCGGTGACAAGTGGTGCATCTACCCGAACTACGACTTCACTCACGGTCAGTCGGACGCCATCGAAGGCATCACCCATTCCATCTGCACCCTGGAGTTCGAAAGCCATCGCCCTCTGTATGAGTGGTTCCTCGACAGCCTGCCGGTGCCGAGCAAGCCGCGTCAGTACGAGTTCTCGCGCCTGAACCTGAACTACACCATCACCAGCAAGCGCAAGCTCAAACTGCTGGTGGATGAAAAGCACGTGAACGGTTGGGACGACCCGCGCATGTCGACGCTGTCGGGTTTCCGCCGTCGTGGTTACACGCCCAAGTCGATCCGCAACTTCTGCGACATGGTCGGCACTAACCGCTCGGACGGTGTAGTGGATTTCGGCATGCTGGAATTCAGCATCCGTGATGACCTCGATCACAGCGCCCCGCGTGCCATGTGCGTGCTGCGCCCGTTGAAAGTGATCATCACCAACTACCCTGAAGACAAGGTCGAAAACCTTGAGCTGCCTTGCCACCCTAAAGAAGACATGGGTGTGCGCGTGCTGCCATTCGCGCGTGAGATTTACATCGATCGTGACGATTTCATGGAAGAGCCGCCAAAAGGTTACAAGCGCCTTGAGCCTGCGGGCGAAGTGCGTCTGCGCGGCAGCTATGTGATTCGTGCCGATGAAGCAATTAAAGATGCTGACGGCAACATCATTGAGCTGCACTGCTCGTACGACCCTGAAACCCTGGGCAAAAACCCTGAAGGCCGCAAGGTCAAAGGTGTGGTGCATTGGGTGCCGGCGGCAGCCAGCGTCGAGTGTGAAGTGCGTCTGTACGATCGCCTGTTCCGTTCGCCGAACCCTGAAAAGGCCGAGGATGGCGCTGGCTTCCTGGAAAACATCAACCCTGACTCGCTGCAAGTGCTGACCGGTTGTCGTGCTGAACCCTCGCTGGGCAATGCACAGCCGGAAGATCGTTTCCAGTTCGAGCGCGAAGGTTACTTCTGCGCAGACATCAAGGACTCGAAACCAGGTCAGCCGGTATTCAACCGTACCGTGACTCTGCGTGATTCGTGGGGCCAGTGATCAAGTTTTAAGGAAGAGCTCGTGCTAACGATCTACAACACGCTCACCAAGAGCAAAGAAGTTTTCAAGCCTCTGGATGGCAACAAGGTGCGCATGTACGTTTGCGGCATGACCGTGTACGACTACTGCCACTTGGGTCACGGTCGCAGCATGGTTGCCTTCGACCTGGTGACGCGCTGGTTGCGTTTTAGCGGTTACGATTTGACGTATGTGCGCAACATCACCGATATCGACGACAAGATCATCAATCGTGCGAATGAAAACGGTGAAACGTTTGAAGCACTGACTGAGCGCATGATCGCCGCGATGCATGAAGACGAAGCCCTGCTGAACATTAAGAAGCCGGACATGGAGCCGCGTGCCACCGACCATATCGCCGGCATGCACGCGATGATCCAGACCTTGATCGACAAGGGCTACGCCTACGCTCCCGGCAATGGTGACGTGTACTACCGCGTTGCCAAGTTCATGGGCTACGGCAAGCTGTCGCGCAAAAAGATCGAAGACTTGCGCATCGGTGCTCGCATCGAAGTTGACGAGGCCAAAGACGATCCGCTGGACTTCGTGCTGTGGAAAGGCGTCAAGCCGGGCGAGCCAAGCTGGGAGTCGCCGTGGGGTCCAGGGCGTCCGGGCTGGCACATTGAATGCTCGGTGATGTCGACCTGCTGCCTGGGCGAGACCTTCGATATTCATGGCGGCGGCAGCGATCTGGAATTCCCGCACCATGAAAACGAAATCGCCCAAAGCGAGGCGGCCACGGGTAAAACCTACGCCAATGCCTGGATGCACTGTGGGATGATTCGCATCAATGGCGAGAAGATGTCCAAATCCTTGAACAACTTCTTCACCATTCGCGACGTTCTGGAGAAATATCATCCGGAAGTGGTGCGTTACCTATTGGTTTCCAGCCACTACCGTAGCTCGATCAATTACTCCGAAGACAACCTCAAGGACGCGAAAGCGGCGCTTGAGCGGTTCTATCACGCACTCAAAGGCTTGCCGAAAGTGGCGCCGGCCGGTGGTGAGGCGTTTGTAGAACGCTTCACTCAAGTGATGAATGACGACTTCGGTACGCCCGAAGCCTGTGCGGTGCTATTCGAAATGGTTCGCGAGATTAACCGTTTGCGTGAGTCGGACGAATTGGCGGCGGCCGGTTTGGCAGCGCGTCTTAAAGAGTTGGCCGATGTGCTGGGTGTATTGCAGCTCGAAGCCGATGACTTTTTGCAGGCGGGCGCTGAGGGGCGAGTTGATGCGGCGCAAGTTGATGCATTGATTGCGGCCCGTTTGGCTGCGCGCGCAGGCAAGGACTGGGCTGAGTCGGATCGCATCCGCGACCAGCTCACGGCAATGGGCGTTGTGCTGGAAGACGGCAAGGGTGGCACCACCTGGCGTCTGGCTGACTAAGCTGTTCGCTGTTCAAACAAAGCCCGCCTTATGCGGGTTTTTGTTTGTCTGGGTGATCGAAATTCCTTTGTAGGAGCGAGCTTGTCTCGCGATCTTTTGATTTTTTGCAATAAAAAACGGCACTCGAAGGTGCCGTTTTTTTTGCGAGACGCTACGGTTTAGCCGTGCAATGTCTCAGCCGCGTACAGCGTATTTTCCAGCAGGCAGGCGCGAGTCATCGGGCCAACACCGCCAGGTACCGGGGTGATCCAGCCGGCGCGGGGCAGGGCGGTCTCGTAAACCACGTCGCCGACCAGCTTGCCATCCGCCTGACGGTTGATGCCAACGTCGATCACGATGGCGCCTTCCTTGATCCACTCACCCTTGACCAGGCCAGGTTTGCCGGCAGCCACTACCACCAGGTCGGCACGACCTACGTGGCCAGCCAGATCCTTGGTGAAGCGGTGGGTCACGGTCACGGTGCAGCCCGCCAGCAGCAGTTCCATGGCCATGGGGCGACCCACAATGTTGGAGGCGCCGACAATAACAGCGTCCATTCCGTACAGGTCCTGACCGGTGCTTTCCAGCAGGGTCATGATGCCTTTAGGGGTGCACGGGCGCAGCAATGGAATGCGCTGGGCCAGACGGCCTACGTTATACGGGTGGAAACCGTCGACGTCTTTGTCAGGGCGGATGCGCTCCAGCAGGCTGGAAGCGTCCAGATGCTCAGGCAACGGCAGTTGCAGCAGGATGCCGTCGATGTTTGCGTCATCATTAAGACGGTCGATCAAGTCGGTCAGCGCTTGCTGAGTGGTGTCGGACGGCAGGTCATAGGCCTGTGAGAGAAAGCCTACCTCTTCGCAGTCTTTACGCTTGTGCGAAACATAAACCTGGGAGGCAGGATCGCTGCCGACCAGAATCACTGCCAGACCAGGAGTGCGCAGGCCTTGCTCGTGACGCTCGGCGACGCGTTTGGCAATCTGCTTGCGCAGGTTGGCGGCGATCGCTTTGCCGTCGATTAGTTGTGCAGTCATTACGCGTGATTAACCATCGTAAAGGGTGGAGAAAGGACGTGCATTCTCGCATGCCGTGGCGTACGGGCAAAGGCGCTTGGTCTGCTAATTCCCCTAACTCCTTTATATTTCTGAACTTTTTTGAAAAAACAGTTGACGACTTTCAGGGTCGTCTATAACATTCGTCGCACTTGTCGGGCACAGCCTAGCACTGGTTAAGAAGGTAGAGCGAAGTTGTTGTCCAGCTTGGTGATACTGAAAGCACTTAGTTTGTAATCGTCACAGAGTACAGATTAATAAGGCGCCCGTAGCTCAGCTGGATAGAGCATCCGCCTTCTAAGCGGATGGTCGCAGGTTCGAGTCCTGCCGGGTGCGCCATTAGGCAGCTTTGGCACAAGTAAAGCAGCAAAGGCAATATGGTGGGCGTAGCTCAGTTGGTAGAGCACGGGATTGTGACTCCCGTTGTCGAGGGTTCGATCCCCTTCGTCCACCCCATATTCAGAAGGACGCCAGATTAATAATCTGGCGTCTTTGCTTCAAAAGTTTGAAATGCGGATGTGGTGGAATTGGTAGACACACTGGATTTAGGTTCCAGCGCCGCAAGGTGTGAGAGTTCGAGTCTCTCCGTCCGCACCAAATTAGGTTTCGCAATGTATCGCTGTGCGAAACCATTGAGAAAGCCGCCTGTGGCGGCTTTTTTATTGTGCAATAGGGGCTGTATCAGCAACTTGGCGCACAGGTAGTGAATCTTCAGTTCGCTGGTTCCACTAGTGGCCTATTGATACATTGCTGGCTCGACTGATTAAGCAAGGCTTGTTCGGTCAGGTGCAACATGCAATATGGTGGGCGTAGCTCAGTTGGTAGAGCACGGGATTGTGACTCCCGTTGTCGAGGGTTCGATCCCCTTCGTCCACCCCATATTTAAAAAAACGCCAGATTAACCATCTGGCGTTTTTGTTTTTGACGTTTAAAAAAGCGGCTGCAGTTCGACCTCGCGTGTTAAGACTGTGTCGTCATAAGGTCTTGATGCTTAAGTCTATTCACTGCATCCGGGCAGGCATTTTGCTCGTCAGACACTAAAAAAGCGCAGAACCTGAAAAGGCATGCGCTTTTTTTTGGTTTAAAAAGTTTAAGCGGTTCAGGGGTGGGTACACGCGGTGTTGGGTGACGTTTGTCAGGCGCATGTGTGTTCTCTGCTTCTATATAGAAGGCTCTGAACGGGGTCGTGTGTAAAGGTTTGTGTATTTTGAGCGGGTTAAGCAAATCATTGCTTGTGCTTAATAATGTACCGGTCGTTTCTATGTGCGATTTGGGTAGGGTGACTTCTTGAGTTTGACCCACTAGAATGCATGCCCTTGATTATGGGGTCGGAAACGGCCGGCTAATGTCTGTGCAACGAGGAATATCCATGCAAGTTTCTGTTGAAAATACTTCCGCTCTTGAGCGTCGCATGACCATTGGCGTGCCAGCTGAGCGTATTGAGGCTGAAGTCAACAAGCGTCTGCAACAGACTGCCCAAAAGGCCAAAATCCCGGGCTTCCGTCCAGGCAAAGTGCCAATGAGCGTGATCCGTCAGCGCTACGAAGCTGATGCGCGTCAAGAAGCTCTGGGCAACGTGATCCAGGCTTCCTTCTACGAAGCAGTGGTTGAGCAGAAGCTGAACCCGGCTGGCGCACCGTCGGTTGAGCCTAAAGTCTTCGAGAAAGGCAAAGATCTGGAATACATCGCGACATTCGAAGTGTTCCCTGAATTCGAAGTGACGGGTCTGGACACCATCGCCGTCGAGCGCCTGAGCGCCGAAGTGGCTGAAGCTGACCTGGACAAAATGCTGGACGTGCTGCGCAAGCAGAACACCCGCTTTGAAGTAACTGAGCGTGCTGCTCAGAACGAAGACCAACTGAACATCGATTTCGTTGGCAAGGTTGATGGCGAAGTATTCGCTGGCGGTTCCGCCAAGGGTACTCAGCTGGTTCTGGGCTCGGGCCGTATGATCCCTGGCTTTGAAGAAGGTCTGGTTGGCGCTAAAGCAGGCGAAGAACGCGTTCTGACCCTGACTTTTCCTGAGGACTACCAGAACCTGGACCTGGCAGGCAAAACTGCTGAGTTCACCGTGACCGTGAACACTGTTTCTGAGCCTAAGCTGCCAGAACTGAACGAAGAATTCTTCGCTCAATTCGGTATCAAAGAAACAGGTATCGAAGGTTTCCGCACCGAAGTTCGCAAGAACATGGAGCGTGAGCTGCGTCAGGCGATCAAATCCAAAGTTAAAAATCAGGTAATGGACGGCCTGCTGGCTGCCAACCCGATTGAAGTGCCAAAAGCACTGCTGTCCAACGAAGTTGATCGTCTGCGCGTGCAGGCTGTTCAGCAATTCGGTGGCAACATCAAGCCTGACCAACTGCCTGCCGAGCTGTTCGAAGAACAAGCCAAGCGCCGCGTTGTACTGGGTCTGATCGTTGCTGAAGTGGTTAAGCAGTTCGATCTGAAGCCTGACGAAGATCGCGTTCGCGACATGATTCAGGAAATGGCTTCCGCTTACCAGGAGCCAGAGCAGGTTGTAGCGTGGTACTACAAAAATGATCAGCAATTGAACGAGGTTCGTTCTGTTGTGCTGGAAGAACAAGTTGTGGATACTGTTCTGCAGAAGGCTAAGGTGACCGATAAAGCGGTCTCTTACGAAGAAGCTGTCAAGCCGGTGGAAGCTCCACAAGCCGACTGATTTGTGATTCGTTAGAAAACACAACCATAAGCCAGCCTCGAGCTGGCTTATGCGTATTCCAGACAAGACTTTTTGGGAGTGACTGCCGGACATGTCCCGCAATTCTTATATTCAGCAGAACTCTGACATTCAGGCCGCAGGCGGCCTGGTCCCGATGGTTGTTGAGCAATCTGCTCGTGGCGAACGCGCCTACGACATCTATTCGCGCCTCTTGAAGGAGCGGATCATCTTCCTGGTAGGCCCTGTCGAAGACTACATGGCCAACCTGGTAGCTGCGCAGTTGCTTTTCCTTGAAGCCGAAAACCCGGACAAGGACATCCATCTGTACATCAACTCCCCAGGCGGCTCGGTCACTGCAGGCATGTCGATCTACGACACCATGCAGTTCATCAAGCCAGACGTATCGACTATTTGCATTGGTCAGGCCTGCAGCATGGGTGCTTTCCTGCTGGCCGGTGGCGCACCGGGCAAGCGTCACTGCCTGCCTAACTCGCGCATGATGATTCACCAGCCACTGGGCGGTTTCCAGGGCCAGGCGTCGGATATCGACATCCATGCCAAAGAAATCCTCAACATCCGTCATCGCTTGAACTCGTTGCTGGCCCATCACACCGGTCAGTCGCTGGAAACCATCGAGCGTGACACAGAGCGTGACAACTTCATGAGCGCTGAGCGTGCAGCCGAATACGGTTTGATCGACTCTGTGTTCAGCAAGCGTCAAATGCCCGCTTAAGCAGCCCAAATGTAGGTGGTTGGATTAACCGACCACCTGCGGGCTTGAAAAAGCCCGCAGTTGCCTTCATCTTGTGTTGCAAGCCTATCGGATTTGGATCGATCGAATGACTGACACCCGCAACGGCGAGGACAACGGCAAATTGCTCTATTGCTCCTTCTGTGGCAAAAGCCAGCATGAAGTGCGCAAATTGATTGCCGGCCCCTCGGTGTTTATCTGCGACGAATGCGTCGACTTGTGCAACGACATCATCCGTGAGGAGGTGCAGGAAGCCCAAGCCGAAAGCAGCGCGCATAAATTACCTTCGCCAAAAGAAATCAGCGGCATCCTTGATCAATACGTGATTGGTCAGGAACGTGCCAAAAAGGTTTTGGCTGTAGCGGTTTACAATCACTACAAGCGCCTGAACCAGCGTGACAAAAAGAACGACGACGTCGAACTCGGCAAGAGCAACATCCTGCTGATCGGACCTACCGGCTCGGGTAAAACCCTGCTGGCCGAAACTTTGGCTCGTTTGCTGAACGTACCTTTCACCATCGCTGATGCCACCACACTGACCGAAGCCGGTTATGTGGGTGAAGATGTTGAAAACATCATTCAGAAATTGCTGCAGAAATGCGATTACGACGTAGAGAAAGCCCAAATGGGTATTGTCTACATCGATGAAATCGACAAGATTTCGCGCAAATCTGACAACCCTTCGATTACCCGTGATGTTTCCGGCGAAGGTGTGCAGCAAGCGTTGCTGAAACTGATCGAAGGCACCGTGGCTTCCGTACCGCCTCAAGGTGGTCGCAAGCACCCGCAGCAAGAGTTCTTGCAGGTTGATACCCGCAACATTCTGTTTATCTGCGGCGGTGCATTCTCGGGCCTTGAAAAGGTTGTGCAGGCGCGCTCGACTCGCGGCGGCATCGGCTTCAGTGCCGAAGTTCGCAGCAAGGAAGAGGGCAAGAAAGTTGGCGAATCGCTGCGTGAAGTCGAACCTGACGATCTGGTCAAGTTCGGTCTGATCCCGGAATTTGTCGGCCGTTTACCTGTTCTGGCTACTCTGGACGAACTGGATGAAGCAGCACTGATCCAGATTCTGACTGAGCCCAAGAACGCGCTGACCAAGCAATACGGCAAGTTGTTCGAGATGGAAGGCGTTGACCTTGAGTTTCGTGCAGACGCACTGAAAGCAGTGGCCAAGCGCGCCCTTGAGCGCAAGACCGGTGCTCGTGGTCTGCGTTCGATTCTCGAAAGCGTACTGCTCGATACCATGTATGAAATCCCCTCGCAGTCCGAGGTGAGTAAAGTGGTGATCGACGAAAGCGTTATAGAAGGTAAGTCCCAACCGTTGTTTATTTACGAAAGCAACGAAGTGGCTGCCAAGGCTGCACCTGACGCGTAAATGTATTGCTGCGTATGACATATTGCGTGTTAAAGAAGGGGCCTTCGGGCCCCTTTGTTTTTCCTGTCGCTCAGTGCTTGTTTTTTTTCGAGACAGCCCCCATCTTGGCTTCAAGCTTACTTCCACCTGATTACGGCCTTATGGCCGCCGTAGAGGCGAAATCATGAAGACAACCATCGAATTGCCTCTCCTGCCATTGCGCGATGTTGTTGTTTATCCGCACATGGTTATCCCACTGTTCGTGGGACGTGAGAAATCAATCGAGGCCCTTGAGGCTGCGATGACGGGCGACAAGCAGATTCTGCTGTTGGCTCAGAAAAATCCTGCAGACGATGATCCGGGCGAAGACGCGCTCTATCGTGTAGGTACGATTGCAACTGTCCTGCAACTGCTCAAGCTGCCGGACGGTACCGTTAAAGTGCTGGTTGAGGGCGAGCAGCGTGGCGCTGTGGAGCACTTCGGCCAGGCAGATGGCTACCTGAGCGCCGAAGTCTCGCTGATTGACGAAGTGGCCGTAGCAGAGCGTGAGTCCGAAGTCTTCGTACGCAGCTTGCTCTCGCAATTCGAACAGTACGTACAACTGGGTAAAAAAGTCCCGGCTGAAGTACTGTCTTCGCTCAACAGCATTGATGAGCCGAGCCGTCTGGTAGACACCATGTCTGCCCACATGGCCCTCAAAATCGAGCAAAAGCAGGAAATCCTCGAAATCATCAACCTGCAAGACCGGGTTGAGCATGTGCTGGCGTTGCTGGATGCCGAGATCGACTTGCTGCAAGTTGAAAAGCGCATTCGTGGTCGTGTCAAAAAACAGATGGAGCGCAGCCAGCGCGAGTACTACCTGAATGAGCAAATGAAAGCCATTCAGAAAGAACTGGGTGACGGTGACGAAGGTCACAATGAAATCGAAGAGCTGAAAAAACGCATTGATGAAGCGGGCTTGCCCAAAGATGCGATGACCAAGGCCCAGGCTGAGCTGAACAAGCTCAAGCAAATGTCGCCAATGTCGGCAGAAGCGACCGTCGTGCGCTCTTACATCGACTGGCTGGTACAGGTGCCTTGGAAGGCTCAAAGCAAAGTGCGTCTGGATCTCAAGCGCGCTGAAGACATTCTGGATGCCGACCACTACGGCCTGGAAGAAGTCAAAGAGCGGATCCTCGAATACCTCGCCGTGCAAAAGCGCGTGAAGAAAATTCGCGGTCCTGTGCTGTGCCTGGTAGGGCCGCCTGGCGTGGGTAAAACCTCGCTGGCAGAGTCCATTGCCCACGCGACAAACCGCAAGTTTGTACGCATGGCCTTGGGTGGCGTGCGTGATGAAGCTGAAATCCGCGGTCACCGCCGGACTTACATCGGTTCCATGCCGGGCCGATTGATTCAAAAAATGACCAAGGTTGGGGTGCGCAACCCGCTGTTCCTGCTCGATGAAATCGACAAAATGGGCAGCGACATGCGTGGCGACCCGGCGTCGGCCCTGCTTGAGGTGCTGGATCCGGAGCAAAACCACAACTTCAACGACCATTACCTTGAGGTTGATTACGACCTGTCGGACGTCATGTTCCTGTGCACCTCGAACTCCATGAACATCCCGCCAGCCTTGCTGGACCGGATGGAAGTGATTCGTCTGCCGGGCTACACCGAAGACGAAAAGATCAACATCGCGGTCAAATACCTCGCTCCGAAACAAATTGAAGCGAATGGTTTGAAGAAAGGCGAGCTGGCTTTCGATAACGCGGCCATCCGCGACATCATCCGTTATTACACCCGTGAAGCCGGTGTGCGGGGCCTTGAGCGTCAAATTGCGAAGATCTGCCGCAAGGCCGTGAAGGAACATGCGCTGGAAAAACGCTTTGCCGTCACCGTGACGCCGGAGCTGTTGGAGCACTTCCTCGGTGTAAGAAAATTCAGCTATGGCTTGGCAGAACAGGAAGATCAAATCGGTCAAGTGACGGGCCTTGCCTGGACGCAAGTGGGTGGCGAATTGCTCACCATTGAGTCGGCTGTCGTGCCTGGCAAAGGCCAGTTGATCAAGACCGGTTCGCTGGGTGATGTGATGGTTGAGTCCATTACCGCAGCGTTGACGGTGGTTCGCAGTCGCGCCAAGAGCCTCGGTATCCCATTGGATTTCCACGAGAAACGTGACATCCACATTCACATGCCCGAAGGCGCCACGCCTAAAGATGGCCCTAGCGCGGGTGTAGGAATGTGCACGGCACTGGTGTCGGCACTTACGCTGATTCCTGTGCGAGCTGATGTTGCAATGACCGGTGAAATTACCCTGCGTGGTCAGGTACTGGCCATCGGCGGTCTTAAGGAAAAACTCCTGGCAGCCCATCGCGGTGGAATCAAAACGGTCATTATTCCTGAAGAGAATGTCCGCGATCTGAAGGAAATTCCTGACAACATCAAGCAGGATCTTCAGATTAAACCGGTTAAATGGATTGACGAGGTCCTGCAAATTGCGCTGCAATACGCCCCGGAGCCCTTGCCAGATGTGGCTCCTGAGATTGTTGCCAAGGATGAGAAGCGCGAGTCTGACTCTAAGGAAAGAATTAGCACGCATTAATACGAATTTGCCTGAGGGGCTTTCTTGACGCTGTATAGAGCCCTTGTTATAAAGCGGCTCTATAAGTGTCCGTAATACTCAGGCAAACGTTTAGCTTTACCAAAAAACTTTAGAAACATACTCAGACAGATATAAGGGGACTTAGAGTGAACAAGTCGGAACTGATTGATGCTATCGCTGCATCTGCTGATATCCCGAAAGCTGCAGCTGGCCGTGCGCTGGACGCAGTAATCGAATCCGTCACTGGCGCTCTTAAGGCCGGCGACTCTGTGGTACTGGTTGGTTTCGGTACTTTCTCTGTGACCGATCGTCCTGCTCGCACAGGTCGTAACCCACAGACTGGTAAAACGCTGGAAATTCCTGCCGCTAAAAAACCAGGCTTCAAAGCCGGTAAAGCGCTGAAAGAAGCGGTTAACTAAGTTTCTGTAACACTTTTTACCCAACCGGGTCAGGCGCACGCCAGGCTTGGCAGCGGAGCGGTTGTACCGTCGATGGTTATATTGACGTGTTACGCCGAGGGTCGCGGGTTCGAGCCCGGTCCGCTCCGCCAGTTACGAGAAGGCGCATCCTCGGATGCGCCTTTCTTCTATCCGGACTCTACCCACGCTCCACGGTTGCTCATTGTGCAAGACCGTTTCTGGGGGAAGCATGCTGCAAAATATCAGGGACAATTCACAAGGCTGGATTGCCAAGACCATCATCGGTGTCATCGTCGCGTTGATGGCGTTGACCGGTTTCGATGCGATTTTTCAAGCCACCTCTCACAGCAAGGATGCGGCCAAAGTAAACGGTGAAGAAATCACCCAGGTTGAGCTCAGCCAGGCTGTCGACATGCAACGTCGTCAGTTGATGCAACAACTGGGCAAGGATTTCGACCCTGCATTGCTGGACGAAAAAATGCTGCACGATGCAGCCCTTAAAGGGTTGATCGACCGCAAGCTGTTGCTGCAAGGCGCCAACCAGGCCAAGTTCTCCTTCTCGGAAGCGGCTTTGGACCAGGTTATCCTGCAAACACCAGAGTTCCAGGACAATGGCCAGTTCAGCCCTGAACGTTTCGACCAGGTGATTCGTCAACTGGGTTACGGCCGACTGCAATTTCGCGAAATGCTGGGTCAGGAAATGCTGATTGGTCAGTTGCGTGCCGGTTTGGCAGGCAGCGGTTTCGTGACTGACGAAGAAGTGAACGCGTTTGCCCGTCTTGAGAAGCAAACCCGTGATTTCGCCACCCTGAACATCAAGGCTGATCCAGCTGCGGTGAAGGTCAGCGATGACGAGGTCAAGGCTTACTACGACGAGCACGCCAAAGAGTTCATGACCCCTGATCAGGTGGTGATTGATTACATCGAATTGAAGAAGTCCGCCTTCTTCGACCAGGTGGCAGTCAAAGATGATGAGCTGCAAGCGCTTTATCAGAAAGAAATAGCCAACCTGGCTGAACAGCGCCGCGCTGCGCACATCCTGATTGAAGTCAACGACAAGGTCAGCGACGCGCAAGCCAAAGCCAAAATTGAAGACATTCAACAGCGCTTGGCCAAAGGCGAAAGCTTCGAAGCACTGGCCAAAGAGTTCTCCCAAGACCCAGGTTCGGCTGCCAACGGCGGTGACCTTGGCTTTGCAGGCCCGGGTGTCTACGACCCAACGTTTGAGACGGCTGTCTATGCGTTGAAAAAAGATCAAGTATCGGAGCCGGTGCGTACCAGCTTTGGTTACCACTTGATCAAGCTGTTGGGCGTTGAGGCACCAGAAGTGCCGAGCTTTGCCAGCTTGAAAGACAAACTGACCCGTGATCTTAAAACCCAGCAGGTTGAGCGTCGCTTCGTCGATGCAACCAAGCAGCTTGAAGACTCGGCTTTCGAAGCATCCGATCTGGCCCAGCCGGCGCAAGAGCTGAACCTCACCGTTCATACCTCGGCACCGTTTGGTCGTGAGGGTGGCGAAGGCATCGCTGCCAACCGCGCTGTGGTTCAAGCCGCATTCAGCACCGAAGTAATGGATGAAGGCGCGAATAGCACCGCACTTGAGCTTGACCCTGAGACCGTTGTGGTTCTGCGTGTTAAAGAGCACCTTAAGCCAGAGCAACTGCCTCTGGAAGCCGTTGCCTCGAGCATTCATGCACATCTGGTCAAAGAGCAGGCGGCTGGCGCTGCTAAAGCCAAGGCTGAAGGCATCATCAAAGATCTGCGCGATGGCAAGCTGGCGTTGAACCAGCCGGTTGCCGGCCAAGCGTGGAAAGTTGATGAAGCCGTCACCCGTGGTCAGGACGGTATTGATCCTGTCGTGCTGCAAGCGGTCTTCCGCATGCCTAAGCCGGCAGCCAAGGATAAGCCGACCTTTAGCACTGTTAGCCTGGCTGATGGCACCGTTGTCGTACTGCGCCTTAATGGCGTAAACGATGATGCGAAGCCAACCGACGAAGAGAAAGCTTCTTACCGTCGCTTCCTGGCGTCGCGTTCGGGTCAGCAAGACTTTGCTGCCTACCGCAAGCAGTTGGAAAACGAAGCCAAGGTTGAGCGCTACTAAGCCCTCTGCATCGCTTCACTAAAAATGGCCGCTCACTGAGCGGCCATTTTTTTTGCGGTCCAAACGCTGACAAAACACCTTTATTTAATCAGGTCCATCACAAAGCTGAGCAGGGCGCGAGTCTTGGCCGGGACGTGATGGCGCGACGGGTAGTAGGCGTAGAGCGGGAATCGCTGGTCCGACCATTCGGGGAACAGTTGCACCAACTGATTTGATGAGGTGTATTGCTCGATCCCCAGTTCGAATAGCTGGGCAATGCCCAGGCCTGCCAGGCAGGCGCTGTAGACCGTTCCTGGGTCATTGACTGTGAGTTGCCCCTGGGGCTTCACGGTCAATTGTTTACGCTTTTGGTGAAACTCCCAGGCAAACGGTTTTCCCGTCACAGGTTCCCGGAAAAGAATGCAGCGGTGAGGCGTGTTTTCCAGTTCGCGTGGATCTGTCGGATGCCCAAAACGTTCTAAGTAGGCCGGGGATGCCATGGCCAAAACCCGAGTGTCGAACAGTTTTCGGGCGACAAGCGACGATGGGAGAGGGTGCCCAAAGCGCAGTGCCAGATCAAAACCATCTGCCACCAAATCTCCCAGATCCTCCTTGCTGCGCATGTCCAGTTCCAAGTCCGGATAGCTGTCCAGAAAAGGCCCCAGTCGCGGCCCAAGGATGAAGCGTGCGAATAGCGGGTCGACATTGATGCGCAGGCGACCCTGGACCATTTGTGCGTCACCGGCGGCACTGCTGGTGACCTCGGCCAGAGCGCCGATCAAAGGCATCACCTGCTCGTAAAAATGACGGCCTTCTTCGGTCAGCCTGACTGATCGTGTGGTGCGCTCGAAAATCCGGATCCCCAATCGGGTTTCCAGTCGGGCGACGGCTCTGCTGACACCGGACTGGGACATGTCCAGCACTTGGGCTGCGCCGCCAAAACTTCGTGTGTCGACCACTGCGGCCATGACATCCACGCCTTCAAGCAGTTGGGGGCTGAACGCTCGCATTAATGACTCCGGGGCATGGATATTGTGACTCTCATGCTATCGCACTTCTGCGAAGTAAATCCCACACTGGCTCTCGCTCAGCACACCACATTCATCGGGTGTGTTGGCCTTTCCCATCGCCATTCATTCGGGATGAAATGATGCAATCGATAGTTACAGATTCAAGCCCTGATCCTTCAGCGTCGCAACACCACGGGATGAAGGTCTCTAAAGGGCGAAGTGCAAGCGCCGTGCTCGCTTTAAGCCTGGGGTGCTTTTCTTTTGTCAGCACAGAACTCATGCCGGTCGGTGTTCTACCGGCACTGGCCCAAGGGCTGCACGTCTCGCTGGGCGTTGCAGGCTACCTGGTCACGATCTTTGCGTTCATGGTGGCCCTCACTGCCGCACCTCTCACCAGCCTGTTGGGGCACATCAACCGTAAAACCCTGATGTCGGGTCTTCTGGCCGTATGTTGCATCGGTAATCTGATTACCTTTCTGGCCTCAGGTTATTTCGTTGTGTTCATCGGCCGAATTCTGGTTGCCGCTGCCATTGGTGTGTTCTGGTCGACCGCGGTTGTCACCGCCGTGCACCTGGTTGCTACCCGCAATGCGGTGCGTGCGACGTCTATCGTGTTCGGCGGCGTTTCACTGGCCGCCGTACTTGGCGTTCCTGCGGGGTCCATGCTGGGCGATCTCTATGGTTGGCGTGCGGTATTCGCGGCACTCTCTGTGCTGAGCCTGATCGTGTTCATGCTGATTGTCTGGTCTGTCCCGGCTGTGCGTATTTCCCGAACGGCCAAACGCGGGGCCATGTCGTCTGTGCTCAAGAGTCGTTCTTTGCTGGCGATTTTTGGGATCACCGCCTTTGTCGTGACCGGTAACTTTCTGGCTTACACCTACATTGCACCGTACCTCGAGCAGGTAGCCAGGCAGAGTGCCGCGCAGATCAGCTTGCTTTTGCTGGTTTATGGCGCTGCGGGCGTGGTCACCAACTTTGCCATCGGGCCCTTTGCCGCGCGAGCGCCACGGGCCAGTCTGGGAGCAGTGACGGTGCTGCTTGGCGTGAGCCTGGCATGCCTGAATACCGCTGCGCTTAGCCACACCGCGGTCATTGTCACGCTTGCGGCCTGGGGCGCGGCCTACGGTGCGCTTCCCGTCTTGCTGCAGACCTTGGTGTTTAAAGAGGCATCCAAAATCGAAGGCGGTGCAGATGCCGCCACCTCTATCAACGTCTCTGTATTCAATGCCGCGATCGGGCTGGGCTCTCTGGTTGGGGGACTGTTGATCAATCTGGCCGGCCCGTTGCCCATACCGTTTGTATCGGCAGCTTTCGCGTTGGCCGGGCTTGCGGTGCTGTTTATCAGCCGCGAGCGCAAAGCCCGCAGGTCCTGATGCTATTCGTTTTCTCTACACACTTATCAAGCAGGTTGTTAAAGCATGAGCAACATTACAGTACTGGGCCTGGGGGCGATGGGGTCGCGGATGGCCGCTCGACTGATCGCCGCCGGGCATAAGGTCACGGTCTGGAACCGCACGGGCCGGGCTGCGCAACCGTTGGTTGACTTGGGCGCCACCCTGGCGGTGTCGCCAAGGGACGCCAGCCAAGGCGCTGAGTTTGTGATCGCTATGCTGCGTGATGATGAAGTGTCGCGTTTCGTATGGCTGGATCCTGAGTGTGGGGCGCTCGCGGGAATGTCACCCGACACTGTCGCAATCGAGAGTTCAACCCTGACGTCGGGCTGGATACAGATGCTGGGTGCGCACATGCAGCATCAACGGGTATCACTGCTGGAGGCGCCCGTTTCCGGATCCCGGTTGCAGGCCGATACAGGGCAGTTGACCTACCTGATCGGCGGGGACACACAGGTGCTTGAGCGTTGTCGTCCTGTGCTGGGTGCATTGGGTTCTGGTATCCACCATACCGGTGCATTGGGGCATGGGGCGCTCACCAAGCTCGCAACCAATGCCTTGTTAGGCATACAAGTAACCGGTTTGGCTGAGATCATCGGCATGCTTAAGCGCAGTGGCGCCGATGCTTCGCACGTGTTGGCGGCGATGGCAGGCACTTCTGTCTGGGCGCCGGTTGCCACTTACCTTGCCAATACGATGCTGGCAGAGAACTTCGCCCCGCAGTTTCCCGTAGAACTCATCGAGAAAGACTTCGGATACGTGTTGAATGAAGCCGGAATTTCCAGGGATGCACCGACCATCGCTGCGGCACATGGGGTGTTTCAGCAGGCAATGGCGCAAGGGCTAGGTGCAGAGAACATGACCAGCGTCGTGCGGCTATTTACCGCGCAGCATGCGCCTGGTGAGGCAGATAGCTGACGCGGGCTGTGAGCCAAAACAAAAAACGCCCGGTGCAGACTCTGCACCGGGCGTTTTTATTGGCGGTTGCGCCGAAGCAATTACTCTTCGAGGCTGCCCATAGCGGTGGTGTTGAAGCCGCCGTCTACGTACATGATTTCGCCGCTGATGCCCGAGGCCAGGTCGGAACACAGGAAGGCGCCGGCGTTGCCGACTTCTTCGATGGTCACGTTACGGCGCAGCGGGGTTTGAGCTTCGTTGGCTGCCAGCATTTTGCGGAAGTTCTTGATGCCCGAAGCGGCCAGGGTACGGATCGGACCGGCCGACACGCAGTTAACGCGAGTGCCTTCCGGGCCCAGGCTGCCTGCCAGGTAACGTACACCGGCTTCCAGGCTGGCTTTGGCCATGCCCATCACGTTGTAGTTAGGCATGGTGCGCTCAGCACCCAGGTAGGACAGGGTCAGCAGGCTGCCATTGCGGCCTTTCATCATCGGGCGACCGGCTTTGGCCAGGGCCACGAAGCTGTAGGCGCTGATGTCGTGAGCGATGCGGAAGCCTTCACGGGTGGTGGCGTCGGTGAAGTCACCGTCCAGTTGGTCGCCAGGGGCGAAACCTACGGAGTGAACGATGCAGTCCAGGCCGTCCCACTTCTTGCTCAGGTCTTCGAAAACCTTGGCGATTTCTTCATCGCTGGCAACGTCGCAAGGGAAGCACAGTTCCGGGCCAGAGCCCCAGCCTGCGGCGAACTCTTCAACGCGGCCTTTAAGCTTTTCGTTCTGATAAGTGAAGGCAAGTTCAGCGCCTTCACGGTGCATGGCGGCAGCAATGCCAGAAGCGATGGACAATTTGCTGGCGACACCGACGATCAGGACGCGCTTACCGGCGAGAAAACCCATGTGTTGTTCCTCTATCAGGTTAATCGACAGCCACTGGTGCCAAAAAGGCGGCTTCCAGCAGCTGTTGTGTATATGGATGTTGCGGTGAGGCAAAGATACTTTGCGCATCACCCTGTTCGACCACTTGGCCATGCTTGACCACCATCAGTTGGTGGCTCAGCGCTTTGACTACCGCCAGGTCATGGCTGATAAACAAATATGTCAGGTTGTACTTGGTTTGCAGCGAGCGTAACAACTCGACTACCTGGCGTTGTACTGTGCGGTCCAACGCTGAGGTTGGCTCGTCCAGCAGAATCAACGCCGGTTTTAATACCAGTGCCCGGGCAATGGCGATTCGTTGCCGTTGCCCGCCAGAAAACTCGTGAGGGTAGCGGTGCCGGGTTTCCGGATCCAGACCTACTTCTCGCAAGGCTTCAATAATTGCCTTTTCCTGCTCTTCAGGTGTGCCCATACGGTGAATGCGCAAGCCTTCACCGACGATCTCGCTGACGCTCATGCGTGGGCTGAGACTGCCAAACGGGTCCTGAAACACCACCTGCATTTCTCTGCGCAGGGGTCTTACTTCCTGGCGTGACATGCAGTCTAACCGTTTGCCTTCAAAACGGATCAATCCTTCGCTGCCAATCAGGCGCAAAATCGCCAGGCCCAGCGTCGATTTTCCTGATCCGCTTTCTCCCACAATCCCCAGGGTCTGCCCTTGAGGCAGGCTGAAGTTAATCCCGTCGACCGCTTTGACGTAATCCACGGTCTTGCGTAACAAGCCTTTTTTGATCGGGAACCACACTTTGAGGTCCTCGACTTCCAGCAACGGCGCCCCGGCAAGCGTGTCAGCCGGGCCTCCGCTGGGCTCTGCGCTGAGCAGTTCCCGGGTGTACGGATGCTGTGGTGAACGAAACAATTGCTCACACGATGCTTGTTCGACGATGCAACCGCGCTGCATGACACATACTCTGTGCGCAATTCGTCGAACCAGGTTCAAATCGTGACTGATCAGTAACAGCGACATGCCCAGACGCGCCTGTAATTCCTTGAGCAATTCGAGGATTTTCAACTGAACGGTGACGTCCAGTGCGGTGGTGGGTTCGTCGGCAATTAACAGTTCGGGTTCATTGGCCAGGGCCATGGCGATCATGACACGCTGGCGCTGGCCACCTGACAGCTCGTGTGGCAGCGCTTTAAGGCGTTTGTGTGGCTCGGGGATGCCCACCAGCTCAAGCAGCTCCAGCGTGCGCAGGGTGGCCTCTTTGCCGGTCAGGCCTATGTGAATGCCCAGCACTTCATTGATTTGTTTTTCAATGCTGTGCAGCGGGTTCAGCGAGGTCATGGGCTCCTGAAAAATCATGGCAATGCGGTTGCCGCGAATATGCCGCAGCTTTTTCTCATCCAGGTGCAGCAGGTCTTGCCCGGCATACTCAATGCTGCCGTGTGGATGGCGCGCCATGGGGTAGGGCAGCAGCCGCAGAATGGAGTGTGCGGTCACCGATTTGCCGGAGCCGCTTTCGCCAACCAGTGCCAGGGTTTCGCCGCGTTTGATATCGAAATTGATGCCTTGCACAACACGGTGTGATTGCTCGCCGGTGACAAACTCAACGGCGAGATCACGCACTTCGATCAGAATGTCCTGCGTCATCTTATTTCCTCGGATCGAAGGCATCGCGAGCGGACTCGCCGATAAACACCAGCAGGCTCAGCATGATGGCCAGCACCGCAAAGGCGCTGATGCCCAGCCACGGCGCTTGCAGGTTGGATTTGCCCTGCGCGACCAGTTCGCCCAGCGACGGCGCGCCCGGCGGCAGGCCAAAGCCCAGGAAGTCCAGCGCGGTGAGCGTGCCAATGGCGCCGGTCAAAATAAACGGCATAAAGGTCATGGTCGAAACCATGGCGTTGGGCAGGATGTGCCGGTACATGATGGCCATGTCTTGCATGCCGAGTGCGCGAGCGGCGCGTACATATTCCAGGTTTCGCCCGCGCAAAAATTCGGCGCGCACCACATCCACCAGGCTCATCCATGAGAACAGCAGCATGATCCCCAGCAGCCACCAGAAGTTGGGCTGCACAAAACTCGCCAGAATTATCAGCAGGTACAGCACCGGCAGCCCCGACCAGATCTCCAGGAAGCGCTGGCCTGCCAGATCGACCCAGCCGCCATAAAACCCCTGAAGCGCACCTGCGATAACGCCGATGATCGAGCTCAAAATAGTCAACGTCAGGGCGAACAGCACTGAAATCCTGAAGCCATAAATCACCCGTGCCAGCACATCGCGCCCTTGGTCGTCGGTGCCCAGCCAGTTTTCCAGAGACGGCGGAGCGGGGGCTGGCACTTTCAGGTCGTAGTTAATGCTCTGATAGCTGTAGGGGATCGGTGGCCACACCACCAGGGCGTCTTTCTTGGCCAACAGTTCGCGGATGTACGGGCTTTTGTAGTTGGCCTCGAGCGGGAATTCACCGCCGAAGTCGGTTTCTGGGTAGCGCTTGAGCGCAGGGAAATACCATTCACCGTCGTAATGGACCACCAGCGGTTTATCATTGGCGATCAGTTCAGCGCCCAGGCTCAGCCCAAACAGCACGATAAACAGCCACAAAGACCACCAGCCACGCTTGTTGGCTTTGAAACGTTCGAAACGTCGTCGATTGAGAGGGGACAGTTTCATCTCAATGCTCCCGGCTTTCAAAGTCGATACGCGGATCAACCAGGGTGTATGAGAGGTCGCCGATCAGTTTCACCACCAGCCCGACCAGCGTGAAGATAAACAGGGTGCCAAACACCACCGGGTAATCGCGATTGATCGCAGCTTCGAAGCTCATCAGCCCGAGGCCGTCCAGCGAGAAGATCACTTCAACCAGCAATGAGCCGGTAAAGAAGATGCCGATGAAGGCCGACGGGAAGCCGGCAATCACCAGTAGCATGGCGTTGCGAAACACGTGCCCGTAGAGCACGCGGTGATTGGTCAAGCCCTTGGCCTTGGCCGTGACCACGTATTGTTTGTTGATCTCATCCAGAAAGCTGTTTTTGGTCAGCAAGGTCATGGTGGCAAAGTTACCGATGACCAGCGCGGTGATGGGCAGCGCCAAGTGCCAGAAATAGTCGAGGATCTTGCCGCCCAGGCTGAGCTCGTCGAAGTTGTTGGAGGTCAGGCCGCGCAATGGGAACCAGTCCAGATAACTGCCCCCGGCGAACACCACGATCAGCAGAATGGCAAACAAAAAGGCCGGAATCGCGTAACCGATAATGATTGCCGAACTGGTCCATACGTCAAAGTGGCTGCCATGGCGCGTGGCCTTGGCGATACCCAGCGGGATCGAGACCAGGTACATGATCAGCGTGCTCCACAACCCCAGCGAAATGGACACCGGCATTTTTTCTTTGATCAGGTCGATGACCTTGGCGTCCCGGAAAAAACTCTCACCGAAATCCAGTTGGGCGTAGTTCTTGATCATGATCCACAGGCGTTCAGGCGCTGACTTGTCGAAACCGTACATCTTCTCGATTTCTTCAATCAGCGCCGGGTCCAGGCCTTGCGCGCCCCGGTAGTTGGAGCCAGCCACCGAGACTTCCGAGCCGCCTCCGGCGATACGGCTGGTTGCTCCGTCGAAGCCTTCAAGTTTGGCGATCATCTGGTCAACCGGGCCGCCAGGGGCGGCCTGAATAATGACGAAGTTAATCAGCAGAATGCCGAACAGCGTCGGAATAATTAGCAGCAGTCGCCTGAATATATACGCCAGCATTTACGGCTCCAGGCTTTCGCTTGTGGGTTTGGTAGGGGTTACGGGCGCTGCATCAGGTTTTGCCCACCACGTCTCGGTGCCGATGTCGTACAGCGGGGTCACCGCCGGGTGGCCAATGTTGTGCGAGTAGGCGACGCGCCAGGTTTTGATGTGCCAGTTGGGGATGACGTAGTAGCCCCATTGCAACACGCGGTCCAGCGCCCGGGCGTGGTTGATCAGGCTTTGCCGGGAATCGGCATGGATCAGGTCTTCGGTCAGTTGATCGATGGCCGGGTCTTTAAGGCCAATAAAATTACGGCTGCCGGGTTTGTCGTAGCTCGACGATTCCCAGTATTCACGCTGCTCACTGCCCGGCGAGTTGGACTGCGGGAAGCTGCCGACAATCATGTCGAAGTCCCGTGAACGCAGGCGATTGAGGTATTGCGAGGTGTCGACCCGACGAATTTGCAGATCGATACCCAAGTCGCTGAGGTTGCGTTTGTAAGGCAGCAGAATTCGCTCGAATTCCGATTGCGCCAGCAAGAACTCAATTTTTACCGGCTTGCCTTGGGCGTCGACCATCTTGTCATCGACGATACGCCAGCCAGCGTCTTGCAGCAGTTGATAGGCGCGGCGCTGTTGGTCGCGAATCATGCCGCTGGCGTCGGTGACGTTGGGTTTGAAGACCTCGGTGAAAACCTTGTCCGGTATCTGGCCACGCAAGGGTTCTAAAATAGCCAGCTCTTCTGCGCTCGGAAGTTCCTTGGCGGCCATTTCCGAGTTCTCAAAATAACTGCCGGTGCGTGAATAGGCGCCGCTGAACAGTTGCTTGTTGGCCCATTCGAAGTCAAACAGCAGGCTCAGGGCCTCGCGAACCCGTACATCCTGAAACATGGGTTTGCGCAGGTTGAAGATAAAGCCCTGCATGCCGGTCGGGTTATGGTTGCGAATTTCTTCTTTTTTCAAGCGGCCCTGGGTGAAGGCTGGCGCGTTGTAGGCACTCGCCCAGTTCTTGGCGCTGATCTCGAACCAGTAATCAAACTGCCCGGCCTTGAGGGCTTCGAATGCCACGCTGTTGTCGCGGAAGTAGTCCACGGTAATCGCATCGAAGTTGTACAGGCCCTTGTTGATCGGCAGGTCTTTGCCCCAGTAATCCTTGTTGCGCTCGTAGCGGATGGAGCGCCCGGGTTTGATGTCCGTGATGGTGTAGGGGCCGCTGCCGACAGGGATTTCAAGGTTGCCTTTACCGAAGTCTCGGGTTTCCCACCAATGCTTGGGCAGGACGGGCAGTTGCCCCAGAATCAGCGGCAGTTCGCGGTTTTTGTTGTGCTTGAAGGTGAACTTCACCTGCAACGGGTTTTCGGCAATGGCCTGGTCGACATCGCTGTAATAGCCCTTGTACAGCGGCGAGCCGTTCTTCATCAGTGTGTCGAAGGTAAACACCACATCTTCGGCGCGGATCGGGTGGCCATCGTTGAACTTGGCTTCGGGGCGCAGGTAAAAACGTACCCAGCTGTTATCTGGCGCCTTTTCCATCTTTTGCGCGATTAAACCGTAGGAGGTAAACGGTTCGTCCAGCGTCTGGCGGGTCAGGGTGTCGAAGGTCATTTCAATCCCTTCGGCCGGTACGCCCTTGTTGATAAACGGGTTGAGGCTGTCAAAGCTGCCGGTAGTTGATTTGCGAAAGATGCCGCCCTTGGGGGCATCCGGGTTCACGTAATCGACATGTTTGAAGTCAGCCGGGTATTTCGGCGGCTCATCGTAAAGCGTCAATGCATGTTGTGGAGCGGCCAATGCCGCACAGGTCGCACTGGCCAGCAACAGGCCGGCCAGCGGTTTTAGCCAGGTACGCAAAGGCATCATCGGGTTTTCTCCGTAGGCTTGAGCCACCATGCGCTAAGGCCCAGCGTGTAAGGCGGCGTCGTCACAAAGGCGAACCGGTTGCGGTACGCCAGGCGGTGATAATTCAGATACCAGTTGGGAATCATGTAGTGCTGCCAGAGTAAAACGCGATCCAGCGCCCGGCCAGCAGCCAGTTGTTCTTCGCGGTTCTGTGCGGCCAGGAGTTTTTCCAGCAATTGATCGACGATCGGGCTGGCAACCCCTGCATAGTTCTTGCTGCCCTTGACGTTGGCCTGGCTGGAGTGGAAGTACTGCCACTGTTCAAGCCCTGGGCTCAAGGTCTGATCGAGGGTCATCAGGATCATGTCGAAATCGAATTGGTCCAGCCGCTGTTTGTATTGCGCGCGATCGACAGTGCGCAGCCGCGCTTCGATACCGATGCTGGCGAGGTTCTCGACATAAGGTTGCAAAATGCGTTCGAGGTTCGGATTGACCAGCAATATCTCGAACGTCAGCGGTTTGCCTTCGCTACTGAGCAAGCGTTGCCCGGACAGTTTCCAGCCACCTTGGGCCAACAGATCCAGAGCGTGGCGCATGGTTTCGCGGGGGATGCCGCGGCCATCAGTTTTCGGCAGGCTGAAGGCTTGGCTGAACAGTTCGGGTGGCAGCTGGCTGCGCCAAGGGGAGAGCATCAGCCATTCATGGCCTTGGGGGATGCCGCTGGCCGAGAACTCACTGTTGGGGTAGTAGCTCTCGGCCCGTTGATATGAGCCATTGAATAAGGCGCGGTTGGTCCATTCGAAGTCGAACATTTGCCCCAGTGCTTCGCGAACTTTAGCTTGCGCGAAGGTACTGCGGCGGCTGTTCATAAACAGGCCTTGTGTCTGGGTCGGGATCTGATGGGTGATTTCAGCCTTGATCACATCGCCACGGCGTACTGCCGGAAACCGGTAGGCATTGGCCCAGTTCTTGGCCTGGTGTTCGATATAAATGTCGAATTCGCCCGCCTTGAACGCTTCGAAGGCAACGTTGCTGTCACGGTAAAACTCCACTTCGACCCGGTCGAAATTGTATTTACCGCGATTGACCGGCAGGTTGGCGCCCCACCAGTTTTTGACATGTTCAAACACCAACTGTCGGCCTGGGGTCACCTTGGTGATGCGATAAGGCCCGCTGCCCAGCGGTGGCTCGAACGTTGTCGCTTTGAAGTCGCGTTTCGCCCAGTAGTGCTGCGGCAGAACCGGCAATTCCCCCAGCCGCAGAATCAATAACGGATTGCCCGCACGTTTAAAAACAAAACGGATACGCTTGGGGCCCAAAATATCGACGCGCTGAACTTCTTGAAGGTTGGTCCGGTATTGAGGATGGCCTTCTTTTAGCAGCAAGTTGTAAGAAAACGCTACATCGTAGGCGGTGATGGGTTTGCCATCATGAAAACGTGCTTCGGGTCGCAGGTTAAACACCACCCAACTGCGGTCTTCGTTGTATTCGACTGATTGTGCAATCAAGCCATAACTGGACGTAGGTTCGTCACCGGACGGGGCATATTGGCCAGTACCGGCCATTAATGTCTCGTTGAGTTCGTTGACTCCGTATTGCAAGAAGTTTGCAGTCGAAACCGGGCTGGTACCCTTGAAGGAATAAGGGTTAAGCGTGTCAAACGTGCCAAATGCCATGACCCGCAACGTCCCGCCTTTAGGCGCGTCGGGATTTACCCAATCGTAATGAGTAAACGTTGCCGGGTATTTGAGAGTACCGAACTGTGCATAACCGTGGCTTTCACTCAGGGTCGCACTCGCCGGAAAGCTCAAGGCCAGATTGATAAGAACTAACAGAAGGGGACGCATTAAGTCAGGTATTCGATCCGGGCATTGGGCTGAAGGTTTCCGTACAGTAACAGCTTGTATCTGTAGGAAAAAGGCCACGCCAGAAAGCACTGCGGGCAAGCAACTTCCTGCAATTTAGTAGGAGTATGCTTGCCCGCATGTACGTGCGAACCGAATCAGTGCGGCTTGTAGACCGTCAGGACTTGACCGGGCTTGAGGGCCTTGGCTGAATTTGGATTCCAGCGCTTAAGGTGCTGCATTTCAACATTGAAACGCTTGGCAACAATGTATAAAGAGTCGCCTTTTTTAACCGTGTAAGTTGTGGCTTTTTTAGCAGCAGGCTTGCGGGTGTCCTGCATGACCAGCGTTTGGCCAGCCTTCAGGTTATGCCCGCTAAGTTTGTTCCAGCGCTGCAGATCTTTGACATTAACTTTGTTGGCTTTGGCGATCAGTGTCAGGTTGTCGCCGCGTTTAACCCGGTATTGGCGTGTTGGCCGGGCCGGCGGGTTGCTGGCGACTGTGTCGAAAACGGCCTTTTTGGGGCGCAGGCTCACCAGTTCTTCAGGCTTGAGATTTGACAGACTGGCGGTCAACAACTGGGCTTTGGACGTTGGCACCAGCAAGTGTTGCGGGCCATCAGTGGTGGCGCGCTGCTTGTAGGCGGGGTTCAACTGAAACATTTCGTCTTCGTCGATCTCGGCCAGGGCTGCCACGCGGGACAGGTCCATGGACTGCTTGATCTCGACCATCTCGAAGTACGGTTCGTTGGCAATCGGGTTGAGATTGATGCCATAGGCTTCGGGGGTCAGCACCACCTGTGACAGGGCCAGCAGCTTGGGCACATAGTCTTTGGTTTCCTGCGGCAAAGGCAGGTTCCAGTAGTCGGTCGGCAAGCCGAGTTTTTCGTTGCGTTCAATCGCCCGGCTGACCGTGCCTTCACCTGCGTTATAAGCGGCCAGTGCCAGCAGCCAGTCACCGTTGAACATGTCATGCAGGCGCGTCAGGTAGTTCATGGCCGCGAGGGTCGAGGCGGTAATGTCGCGTCGGCCATCGTAGGCGCGTGTTTGGCGCAGATTGAAATAACGGCCTGTCGACGGGATAAACTGCCAAAGCCCCACCGCATTGGCGTGGGAATACGCCATCGGGTTGTAAGAGCTTTCGATTACCGGCAATAACGCCAGTTCGAGTGGCATGTTGCGTTCTTCAAGGCGCTCGACGATGTAATGAATGTACAAGCTGCCGCGTTCGCCGGCGCCTTCAAGAAAAGACGGGTTGCTGGCAAACCATAAACGCTGTTGTTCGATACGCGGGTTGACGCCCAGGCCTTCTTGTAGCTGGAAGCCTTGACGCATGCGTTCCCAGACGTCTTTGGGGGCAACAGGCCCCGGCTTTTCCTTGAGCCAGAGCGGCTCTTGAGGAATGCGTTTGGTCAGTTTGAGAGTGGGCCGATCGACCGTTTGGGTCGAATGATCGAAGCTCTGGCATCCCGCCAAAGTGGCGGACACAACCACCGCGATCGCTTTAGCCAAGCGCGTCAATGCGTCTGAACTGATGGAGTTAGATTTAAATGACGACATTGGTTAAAGATAGTTTCGGGCAAAAATGTCGGGCGATTCTAGAAAGCAGGTGGGGCGCGGTCAACCATTCAGAATTTTAATGGCAACCGCGACGCTGATTAAAACTTGTCTTTCCAGCTACGCAAGCTGGCAAAGACCGCGCTGGGCGAGTCATTGTCACGCTTGTTCCATTCGTCAGCTTTTTCTTTAACAGATATTTCGTTAACCCGCAGAAACGGATTAGTGCGCAATTCAAGCGCAATACTTGATGGCAAACTGATTTTGCCTGCGTCACGCCAGGCCGCAACTTGTGCAACTCGGTCGGCAATATCCGGATTATTCGGCTCTACCGCTTGGGCAAAGCGCAAGTTGCTTTGTGTGTATTCGTGAGTGCAATACACCTCAGTGTGCGCTGGCAAGGCTGCCAACCGACTTAAAGAGTGATGCATTTGTTCAGGAGTACCTTCAAATAACCGGCCGCAACCAGCCGCGAACAACGTATCGCCGCTGAACAATAGTGGCTTTGAAACATCAGCGTGGTAATAAGCGATATGACCCAAGGTATGCCCAGGTACCAGAAATACTTTGAATTCAATTCCCAGTACGTTGATCACATCGTTATCGTTAAGTGGCACTTGTCGCGCGGGAATGTTTTCCAGCGCCGGGCCCCAGACTTTAGCGCCTGTGGTGGTGTGTAATTGCTCAACGCCACCCACATGGTCATGGTGATGGTGGGTGACCAGAATATCGCTGAGAGCCCACTCGGGATGGTGCTTGAGCCAGTTCAGCACCGGGGCGGCGTCACCCGGATCGACCACGGCGCAGCGTTTTTGGGTCGTATCCTGTAACAACCATATGTAGTTGTCGCTGAAGGCGGGCAGGGCGTCGATCTGTAACATGGTGCAATTCCCAAGTGCGAGACAATGGCGCATCTTAGGGGCTGTTGGTGTTGCAATGCGAGCCGCGTTGCAGCGCCAGCCGAACGAAGAGGCGTAACCGGTGGATGGCGAGGTGGAGGAACAATGACCGATAAACCATTGGCTCAGGCGGACCCTGAGTGGCTGGCACTGATCAGTTCGGCCCGCGAATGGCTGTCTGGTCCCCTTGGCCAGTTGCTGCTGGAAGATGAGCAGCGTGTGCTTGAGGACGAACTCGGACGCTATTTCGGTGGCTACCTGGTGCATTACGGTCCGGGTGCCGACACGCCGCCCAAGGCTCCGCAAGTGCAGCGCAATGTGCGGCTGGGCGCGCCTTTACCGGGTGTCGAAATCATTTGTGAAGAGCAATCCTGGCCTTTATGCGAGCACGCGGCCGATGTGGTGGTGTTGCAGCACGGTCTGGATTTTTGTTTGTCACCTCACGGTCTGCTGCGTGAAGCCGCCAGCAGCGTCCGCCCCGGCGGGCATTTGTTGATTGTGGGGATCAACCCCTGGAGCAGTTGGGGGCTGCGGCATGTTTTTGCCAAAGATGCCCTGCGCAAGGCACGGTGCATTTCCCCGTCGCGGGTTGCCGACTGGCTGAATCTGCTGGGCTTTGCGCTGGAGAAACGCCGCTTCGGATGCTATCGTCCGCCGCTTGCTTCCAAGGCGTGGCAAGGCCGTTTGTCAGGTTGGGAGCGCAAGGCCGGTAGCTGGCAATTGGCCGGTGGGGGCTTCTATGTATTGGTCGCCCGCAAAATGGTGGTGGGTTTGCGGCCCGTCAAGCCACTGCGTCGAGAGCCAAAAGGCAAACTGATCCCTCTGCAGATGGCCAAGGTCAATCGACCTGATATTGAACCCTAATTTAAAATGCCGGGTCGGGTTAACCCGGCCCCAGGTGCTGCCATCACGACTTGATAGGCAGGCCGAGGCAGTTCTTTCTGGATAGTTGGCAATGAGCGATTGCGTAGAAATGTTCACCGATGGAGCCTGCAAGGGTAACCCTGGCCCGGGTGGCTGGGGGGCTTTGCTGGTCTATCAAGGCGTTGAAAAAGAACTCTGGGGCGGCGAGCCCGACACCACCAACAATCGCATGGAGTTAATGGCGGCCATTCGCGGGCTTGAAGAGCTCAAGCGCCCCTGCGAAGTCTTGCTGGTCACCGACTCGCAGTACGTGATGAAAGGCATCACCGAGTGGATGGTCAACTGGAAGAAGCGCGGGTGGAAAACCGCTGCCAAAGAGCCGGTGAAAAATGCCGACCTGTGGAAGCAACTGGACGAACAAGTCAATCGCCACACGGTGAAATGGCAGTGGGTGCGCGGGCACATTGGCCATCATGGCAATGAGCGTGCTGACCAGTTGGCCAATCGCGGGGTCGAGGAAATGAGGGGCAAAAAACATGCGTAGTGTAGTACTCGATACTGAAACCACCGGTATGCCCGTCACCGATGGTCATCGGGTGATCGAGATTGGTTGCGTGGAATTAATGGGCCGTCGCCTCACCGGCCGTCATTTTCACGTGTACCTGCAACCTGACCGTGAAAGTGACGAGGGTGCCATCGGCGTCCACGGTATTACCAATGAGTTTCTGGTCGGCAAACCGCGTTTTGGCGAAGTCGCCGACGAGTTTTTCGACTTCATCTCGGGTGCTCAACTGATCATTCATAACGCCGCGTTTGACGTCGGCTTTCTGAATAACGAGTTTGCCTTGATCGGGCAGACCGACCGCGCTGACATCACCCAACACTGCACCATTCTCGATACCCTGATGATGGCGCGTGGCCGTCACCCTGGGCAGCGCAATAGCCTGGATGCTTTGTGCAAACGCTATGGTGTAGACAACTCGGGCCGTGAGTTGCACGGCGCCTTGCTCGACTCCGAGATTCTGGCGGATGTTTACCTGGCCATGACCGGTGGGCAAACCAGCCTGTCGCTGGCGGGTAATGCGTCTGATGGCCATGAGTCGGGTGAGAGTTCTGGCAGCCAGGCCACGGAAATTCGCCGTTTGTCAGCGAGCCGTCAACCAGGTCGGATTATTCGTGCAAGTGAAAGTGACTTGGCCGAACATGCGGCGCGCCTTGAGGCGATTGCCAAGTCGGCGGGTGGTCCGTCGTTGTGGGCACAACTCATCGAAGCTCAAACCCGGCACTAGATCTATCATGGTTGTCACGCCGTCGCGGATTGCGATGGCGATTTGCAGGGGTATTTCACCGCAAGAAAGAGGGATTTTTCATGCACCTGGTTTTGAACCCCAATGACCCCGTGGTTTCGGTTCGATTGGCGGATGAAGGGTTTGCGCCTTATGTATGGGGCAATGATTTTAGTTTTGAAGTAAACGCGTATGCCCGTGCTGACCGTCATAAAAAGGTCGAGCACTGGCCTTTGGACATGATCACGCCCTATCGCAAGTGTTACGGCATAGACCCGGATGAATTTGCCAGTTTCATTGGGGCGCCGGACAGTGCGATTTTCATGGCTTATCTGGATGATCAGCCGGTAGGGCATGTGGTCGTCAGTACAAACTGGAATGGCTTTGCCCATGTCGATGAACTGGCCGTTGCCGCTTGTGCGCGCCGTCATGGTGTGGCCAAGTCATTGCTCGATGTGGTCAAGTTCTGGAGTCACAAGAAAAAACTGCAGGGCATCATGCTCGAAACCCAAAACAACAACATCGGTGCCTGCCGCTTGTATGAGCGTTGCGGGTATCAGGTGGGCGGTATCGATTATTTGCGCTATCGCGGCATTGATCCGCAAACCTGCGAAGTGGCGATTTTTTGGTATCTGCTGTTTGAAAGCCAGGTGTAGCCGCTACCGCAGGCTGCCATCTTTACAGGTAAGAAACCTAAGGTCGTGTTAAAGGGTGACGGCGCCCTGGTCTGCCAGCAAGACCTCGGCCCGTTCACGCACAATCTCAAGCAGCGCTTTAAGCGCTGCGCCGGGCTCTGAGCCTTTGCGCGTAAGGGCATACAGTGTCACGGGAACTGCGGGTGATAACGGGCACACGTCCAGCCCGCTGTTTTTGGCGCCAATGGCGGTAAACGGATCCACCAGCGCCAGGCCTTCCCCCGCTTCAACCATGCTGCGCATCATCTGATAGCTTTGTACGTCAATGTGTACCACCGGCGCTGGCCGCAGTGTGTGCAGCTTGCTGTCGAGCATTCTGCTCAGCGGGTCGTGCTGACGCAGGCCAATCATGGCTTGGCCGGCCAGATCGTGCAGGGCGATGTACTTTTGTTTCGGGCCAAGCCAGCCGTGAGGCGCGAGCAATTGGACTTTTCCCTGGGCCAACTTCTGGCTATCAACGCCCGGCTGCTCGGCCGGTTGCAGAGCCAGGCCGACGTCGCATTCATCCATTAGCACGCGGCGTACTATTTCAGAGAAGCACTGGCTGCTCAGGGTCGTGGGCGTGTCGGGGAAGCGTCGTCTCAACGTCGCAACGCTGTGCGGCAGCAAGGGCTGCGCCAAGGTCTCGCTACAGGCCACGCGCAAGGTCGGGTCCTGATGCTGGCGCAAGGCGTCGCCAAGTCGGCGAAGCGGGTCTGCATCCATGTACAACTGATTGACCAGCGGTTGCAGCAGGAGGGTTTCGCGAGTGGCTTGCAGGCGTCCGCGCACGCTGGCAAACAGCATGAAGCCGAGCTGTTGCTCGGCTTCATGGAGTGTCGCGCTCAGCGTGGATACAGGCAGTTGCAACCACTCGGCCGCATGGTCGAGGTTGCCGGTCTGCAAGATCGCCTGGATCACTTCGATGTGGCGTAAACGCATGCGTGAAGTCCGTATTCAGCGGGTCAGGTGGCGCGTTAGCCTGGCCTGACCCCAGTCTCATCCTGTGACTTCAGCGTTATCCCGGTGGCTGAGGGTTACTCAGGCGTTACAACGGCGTCAGGCTTTGTCGCCACGGCGGTTTGCGAATCACGCGTTAGCAGCACTTTCGACTGGATCAGTTCGAACTCGTTGTCACTGATCTTGGTAACGCGATCTCCAATAGCCAGCTTGTAGGTGACCACAGGGTGACCCTCTACCACTGTTTCAAACTCATGCACCGAATAGACACGGCCTTCCGCGTCTCTTGCATGAAATTGCCCAACTAAAACTGCAGCCATTTGTAGAGAACCTCTGGAGATAAACACCCAATTTGCGGCTCTGTAGACCGTTGATCAGTAGGGGAAGTTTAACGATTTGGAAAAAATAGTCCGGCTACTTTACAGGCTTGCCCGCCGATAAGGTAAATCGAACTGCAAGAAAGCCGCCCGATCATCTATAACTAATATTCCTACAGCCACAGACTCGGAGTTTTCTATGAGCAAGGTCTACAACGTAGCAGTGCTAGTCGGTAGTTTGAGGAAGGATTCGCTCAATCGAAAAGTGGCTCATGCACTGGCAGAGCTGGCGCCGGCCAATTTGAAGCTGAACATTATCGAGATCGGGGATCTGGCGCTGTACAACGAGGACATTGATACCGCCACGCCACCCGCGGCCTACAGCGCTTTCCGTGATCAAGTACGCGCCGCCGATGCTGTGTTGTTTGTCACCCCTGAATACAACCGCTCGGTTCCGGCCGCCCTGAAAAACGCCCTTGACGTGGGTTCCCGCCCTTACGGTCAAAGTGTCTGGGGTGGTAAGCCTGGCGCAATCATCAGCGTGTCGCCGGGTGCCATCGGTGGTTTTGGCGCCAACCATCACTTGCGGCAATCGCTGGTCTTTCTGAATGTTCCTTGCTTGCAACAGCCAGAAGCCTACCTGGGCGGGGCCGGTAGCGTCTTTGATGACTCAGGCAAGCTGTCAGAAAAAACCCGTCCATTCCTGCAAGCCTTTATCGATGCCTACAGCCAGTGGGTTGAGCAATTGAAAAAAGCCTGATCGCGGATCAAGGCCTGCACGGCAGACGACTGCACCGGGCGCAGTCATCTGTCGGCCATCACTTAACTGCTTTGCGGCATTTCGCCGTTCGCCAGGCGTTTGTTGATATCGGCAATCACCTCGGGCAAATCGCTGAGGGTGTCGATCAAGTAATGCGGACGCGACCCTTCAAACAAGCGGTGAATACGTGCGCGTTCCGAGGCCAGGGTGGCTGGGTCCAGCGCACGGTATTGCTCGTACGTCAGGCCCAGCGCGTTGCCGGAACACACCAACGCCACCGTCCACATGCCCGCACGGCGGCCTTCAAGAATGCCTGGCACGGTGTCGTCGACTTTTACGCAAGCGCCCACATCATCGATACCCAGCGCGATCACATTAGCCAGCGCCTGGGCAGGCCACGGGCGGCCATTAGGCACGTCGTCAGTGGCTACGACGTGATCGGCGGTGTAACTATTGGTAGCTGCCAGCTCCACGACCTTGGCCATCACTTGCGCCGGATAGCCTGAACACGAACCGATTTTGAGCCCTTGCCTGCGTAACAGGGCGATGGTTTCCAGTGCGCCGGGGATTAGCGCGGAGTGCTCGGCGATTTTTTCGATTTGCAGCGGCATAAAGCGTTGGTAAATAGCCGTGACATCGTCGTCGCTCGGTGTGCGGCCAAAAACCTTTTTGTAGCGCTCACTGATCTGTGGTTGATCGCACAGGGTACGAATGTGATCCCACTTGCCCATGCCCATGGGGCCGCGGGCTTCCTCGATCGACACCTGCACGTCGAACTCGGCAAAGGCTTCGACAAAAATCTGGGTTGGGGCGAAGGAGCCAAAGTCGACCACGGTGCCGGCCCAGTCGAGAATCGCTGCCTGAAGTTTGCTTGGGTTGGTGTAGTTCATGTCTGTAAATCCTGTATGAGCAGCCTTGGCTGCACGAAATAAACGGGGTGGTGTGAGGTCGGAGCGGTCTTAAATGTCCAGCACTTCCATTTCGCCCAGCGCCTGGGCGATGGCAGTGACCGCTGCGTGCATGTCGATGGAACTGACGTGCCCGATACAGCCGACGCGGAACGTTTCGACTTGGGTCAATTTGCCGGGATACAGGATGAAACCCTTGGCCTTGACCCGTTCGTAGAACGTTTTGAAGTCATAGCGCGGGTCTTTGGGGGCATGGAAGGTCACGATGATCGGTGCCTGAATCGCTGCGGGCAGAAAGCTGCGCAACCCAAGCCGGGCCATGCCGTCGAGCAGTGTCTGGCAGTTGTTGGCGTAGCGTTTGTGCCGTGCTGGCAAGCCGCCTTCTTCGTTGTATTGCAACAAGGCTTCGTGTAGCGCGGCGACGACGTGGGGGGGCGGGGTGAAGCGCCATTGCCCGGTCTTGGCCATGTAGGCGTGCTGGTCTTGCAGGTCCATTGCCAGCGAATGGGCGTTGCCGGCAGCGTTGGCCAGTGATTCTTTGCGGGCGAAGACAAAGCCCATGCCCGGTACGCCTTCCAGGCACTTGCCGGAGGCTGCGATCAGCGCATCGAAGGCGATTGTTTGTGCGTCGATGGGCAGGGCCCCGAAGGAACTCATGGCGTCGATGATCAGGCGTTTGCCGTGGCGGGCGATGACCGCCGCTATGTCTGACAGCGGGTTGAGGATCCCGGTGCTGGTTTCACAGTGAATCAAGGCGACGTGGCTGATACTCGGATCGGCCTTGAGCAGGCGCTCAACATCGGCGGCGGTGGTCGGTTGGTCTTCGGCGGTTTCAAAGATGCTGAAGCGGCGGGCGAGGACTTCGCAGATTTTTGCCAAACGCTTGCCGTATGCGCCATTGATCAGTACCAGGACATGGCCGTCGCGGGGCACCAGGGTACCCATCGCCGCTTCGACCGCGAACGTGCCGCTGCCCTGCAACGGTACGCAGTGGTGGGTCTCGCTGCCGTTGATGATCGCCAGCAATTGTTCGCACAAGCTGGCCGTCAACTGGTTGAAGCGGTCATCCCATGAACCCCAGTCGACCAGCATGGCCTGACGTGTGCGCAGCGAGGTCGTCAATGGGCCCGGGGTCAGCAGGATCGGCGCAGCAGGGGTCATTCTGGTTTCCTCACACACTTGGGATGGCAATTGATTACAGGGCATACGTTGCAGTTTGCGTTTCTATCAATCAAATTGTTTATTGTTATCTCAGCTATCGGCCAGGCTTATACCTATGAATTTATTCCAGCTTCGTGCGTTTGATGCAGTGGCCCGTGAAGGCAGCTTTACAAGGGCTGCGGCGCGCCTGTTTATCAGCCAGCCAGCGGTGACCGGGCATATCAAGGCGCTGGAGGAGCACTACCAAATCACCTTGCTGCGACGCACGGCACGGCGTGTGGAGCTAACGGAGGAGGGTACCCGGCTGGCGGCCATCACCCGTGCCATGTTCGGCTTGGTCGATGAGGCGCAGGTGTTGCTGGAGGCTAATCGCCAGCTTCTGACCGGGCGACTGGAGGTGGCCGCCGACGGTCCGCATATGGTGATGCCGATGCTGGCGAGCCTGCGTGCGCGGTATCCGGGGATTACCGTCAATTTGCGCTTGGGCAATGCCCAGGAAACCTTGAACGCGCTGTTGTCCGAGCACGTTGATGTGGCAGTGCTCACCGAGGTCGAGCCGCGCAAAGGGCTGACTTTGCGGGCCCTGCAAGAGTCGCGGATTTGCGTCCTGGTGCCGGCCAGTCACCCGTGGCTGGGGCTGGCGCAGGGTGTGGATATTGCGCAACTGGATCAGGTCATCATGGTGTTGCGCGAGCCGAGTTCGATTACCCGACGCACCTTTGATCAGGCCTGCGACCGTGCGGGCGTCAATCCGCGGGTGTTGCTGGAGCTGGACAGTCGTGAAGCCGTGACCGAGGCGGTGGCGGCGCAATTGGGGATAGGCATTGTGTCGTCAGCAGAAGTCAGCCACGACCCGCGGGTAGGGGCTGTTCCGATCAACGGTGCAGGCTTGGTAAACCGCCATATGCTCGGCTGCATGGAGCGCCGCGCAGAGCTGCGGCTGATCAAAGCGTTTATGGAGCTTGCAGCCTAAATTGGATTTTTTGGTCGATTGACGACTTTCAGCCGTATAAACTTGCATCCATTCGACGGCCAAGCCGCCGCGACACACCCGATTGAGAGATGAGTAATGGGCGCACAGTGGAAGGTTAAACACAAAGCGGAAGCCGCAAACAGCCGCGGCAAGATTTTCGGCAAGTTGGCCAAGGAGCTGACAGTAGCAGCCCGTAACGGTGCTGACCCGGACATGAATTCGCATTTGCGCCTGGTCTATGAGCAGGCCAAAAAAGCCTCGATGCCTGCCGATACCATCAAGCGTGCCATCAACAAAGGTGCCGGTATCGGTACTGAAGCGGTGCAATACACCCGCGTGACCTACGAAGGTTTCGCCCCGCATCAGGTGCCGTTGATTGTTGAGTGCCTGACTGACAACGTTAACCGTACTGTTGCTGAAATTCGTGTGGCATTCCGTAAGGGCCAGTTGGGCGCTTCGGGTTCGGTGGCATGGGACTTTAACCATGTAGGCCTGATCGAAGCCAAGCCGGACACAGCCGATGCTGATCCTGAGATGGCGGCTATCGAAGCTGGCGCCCAGGATTTTGAAGAAGGCGAAGAAGAAGGCACCACCTTGTTCATCACTGAAACCACTGACCTGGATGCGGTGCAGAAGGCACTGCCTGAGCAGGGTTTTACGGTGTTGTCGGCCAAGTTGGGTTACCAGGCGAAGAACCCGGTGACCAGCCTGACTGAGGAGCAAATGGCTGAAGTCCAGGAGTTCCTGGCCAAGCTTGAAGAGCAGGACGACGTGCAGGACCTGTTCGTAGCCTTGGCATAAATCCCGGTTGTGCTCGGCTCGCGATCTTTTAAATCATCAAAAGATCGCGAGGCAAGCTCGCTCCTACAGGAGGGTGGTGGGGCCTTCAGGCCAATGCCTGGCTGATGGCGGCGAAATCCGGGCGGGCCAATACGTCAGGTTGAGTGCACCGCTGCTGCAAATCCTTCCACTTCGCGTGTTGTTGATCGCTCATGTTTGAGTCGATTCGCTCCAGCAATTCCCCCATCAAAATCCCGAATGCACGGACTTCAATGCGTTGCAGGGCACGGCTCTGCGCGCTGTTGTCGAGGGCGTGAAAACACGCCGCGCCAAAGTCGCCAAGCAGGCAGTCACCTTCGTGGCTGTACAAAATATTGTGCGCGTATAAATCGCCATGGCAGATGCCTTGCGCATGCAAGTGATCTGCAGCCGAGGCGATACCGCGGGCAATACGCAAGGCGCTGTCGTAGGTGAAGCGGGTGCCAGGGGCATAGACGTCGCGGCTGCAGGTGTCGAAGCTGGGCAGGGCGGCCAGGTTCATGAACGACGGGTCGATCAGTTCCATGACCAGGCCAGCGGTTTGCTCGGGGTGCCCCGTTACACGGCCCAGAACCTTGATCAGGTTGGGATGCTGGCCGGCGGCAATGCAGGCATTCATTTCATTGAGCGGCGAACCATCGCTGGTCATGCTGCCTTTATACAGTTTGACCGCAACCGCGTGTGCCGCTTGGCCGGGAACATTCCATTGCGCCTGGTGAATAATCCCCGACGCGCCTTCGCCCAGTTTTTGCCCCAGCTCAAGGTGCGACCACTCGATGTCAGGAGTGTTGTCGGCTTCTCGCAGGGCGCTGGCGTCTTCACGCAACGGATTCCCGGCGTAGGCCAGCCAGCTCAAGCCCGGCAAGGCCAGCACGGTCTCAGGCAGTTCGGTGAACTGGTTGGCTGCCAGACGGATCAGTTCCAGACGCTCGCACCGGGCCAGGCTGGCCGGTAACGTTTGCAGGCGGTTGCCGGCCAACATCAGCTTTTGCAGCAAGGGCCGCTGGCCCAGTTCGTCGGGCAACTGCTGGATGCGGTTATCCGTGAGGATCAGCCAACGCAACAACGGCGGCAGCGCAGCGCCAGGGACGTGCTCGATTTGATTGGCCTTGAAGCCGATCATGCTCAGTTTCGCGCATTGCCCCAGGCAGGCGGGCAGTTCAGTGAACTGGTTGTCCGAGCAAAACAGAATGCGCAGATGGCTCAGGCGGTGCAGGTCCTCGGGTAAGCGGCTGAGGGCGTTGCCACTCAGATTGAGGATCTCCAGGGTGTCAGCCAACTGGAAAATTTCGGGTGGGAATTCAGTCAGCCCGCACGACAGATCCAGACGTTTAAGACCGACCAATTGGCCGGCGCGCAGTTTAGCGAGGGTATCCATAAGCAGGCGGTGTGTACTCGTGCACGTAAAAGAAAAAGTGGCTCAACGCAGCTCGCGAACCATGTCTGACAAGGTGCTCAGCACACTCTTGCCCAATTGCATGGAGCGCTTTCCAGACCAGCCGGTGATCGGGTCCGGTGCATTGTTGTGGTCCTTGAAGGGCATCTCAAGGGTTAGCGACAAGCAGCCAAAGCGGTCACCCACGCTGTTGCAGGCCAGGGTCATATTGGCTTGGCCGGGCTCGTCGCGGGTGTAGCCATGTTCGGTCTGAAAGTCGGGAGTCAGCTTGCTCAGGTGGCTGCGAAAACGCTCTTCTAGGGTGGCCTGGCGTTCGGTGTAGCTTGGGTTGCCTTCACACCCTGCGGTGAACACGTAGGGGATTTCTTCGTCGCCGTGAATGTCCAGAAACAGGTCGACACCGTAGTGCTTCATCTGCTCCAGGGCGAAGAATACTTCAGGGCTGACATCGCGCTCGGTATGTTGCCAGGCGCGGTTTAAATCCTGACCATTGGCATTGGTTCGCAAGTGCCCGTGAAACGCGCCGTCCGGGTTCATGTTCGGGATCAGGTACAGATCGGCGAAGTCCAGCAACTTTCGTAGCTGTGGGTCGCTGCCCTGTTCAAGGCGTTCAAGAATGCCCTGCATAAACCATTCGGCCATATGCTCGCCGGGGTGTTGCTGGGCGATGATCCAGATCTTGCGCTTGTGGCAGCCGCCGGTGCCTTTGCGCAATAGGGGTATATCGCGTCCTTCGACGCTTTTGCCGACGGCCAGTACCTCACAGCCAGACCACTGCAACGCGTTTTTGATCAACTCGTCGTGGCGTGCACGGCTGTAGGGTTCGAAGTAAGCAAACCAGACCTGTGGTTGCTCTGCTTTCAGGCTGAAGGTCAGCGCAGTGCCGTCGAACTCAGTCGGGACGCGAAACCAGTTTTCGTGGTCGTAGGACGCCACCGCTTGATAGCCATCCCACGCTTTGTTGTAGGAAGACTGGCTGGCGTTGCCTAATTCAAAACGATGGGTCTGACCAATTTGCAGGCCATCGACCTTGAAATGAAACCACTGGAAATGTGCGCTCCGGGTGTCGGGTTTTATCGCCAGCCGCACATGCAGCGGATTGCTGGCATCCAGTACCTGGATGTTGCCACTGTCAAAGTCACTGGTGATATGAAGTGCAGAGGGCGCCACGGTCATCGTCCAAATCCCGGAATCAGATAATTGTGGTCGCTACTTTACCTTGCAACCGCAATGGGCCAATACGCAATTTTGGAAAGGGGAGGAGAGGACAACGGGGGGGCGTCATCCTTGACGCCGCGCGAGAATAGCGTTTTTGAGAGTGATTCTCAAGTTCAAAATCGCTATTACGGCTAAGGTATTGGGTAATAAGCTTCCGCTGGTCAATATTCTTTTGCTATCATCGCCGGCATCGTAGCGGCCACCGAAAAAAAACGGCCGCACACAAGACTTCATTAGCCTGAAGCACGCTGAGCCAGATAACTGGCCGCAAAAAAAAGACCCGGCCATAAGCCGGGTCAAATAACCGTGATTAGCCTGATGAGGAGATAATTCGAAGACCGACCTAAGGTCATTTGAATTATCGACTGATCTCGCGACCAGTTGCTTGCAATAGTAATCATTATCATTTGCAAGTCAAACGATTTTCCTCACTTTTTCGACATTTATTTTCCCTTTCTCCTACAAAGGCTCTGGCTCGCTGGTTTACCAATCAAGCGACTGGGCATCTTTTTGGCTGTTTCAGCTACCGATTGTTCAGTTTTTGCACATCCAGGGCCTTGTCCAGGAGCTGTTTGGCTGACTCGATAAAAAATGCCAGTGCCAGAAACTGATCGCGATGCGCACCCTGATGGGTGTCTGCTGCGCTATGCACCATGCTCACCCCGCATCGCAAGTATTCGCAGGCAGTGACCATGGCTTCTTCCTGGCTCACGTCATCAATCACAACGAACACTTTCTTCTCTTGAGGCGGCTGAGAAACAGCTGGTTTCAAATAATAGTCGAGTGCGCGCTGGGTGGCGGCGTCGTCTTTTAGCGCTTCAAGCTCAATATCGAGCTCAGTTTCCGGCGTGATTTTTGTTATGGAAGTCATGATTTACCTGCGTTTCTGAGATTAATCGGATCAGCCGGAGTCAGATTAGTACAATAAGTATTTTGAGCATTGGTTTAAATAATACGGAATGTGTATTGTTGCTCGGAATTCAATCCGTATTGTTCGGCCAATGGATAAATGGATCGCTTTAGTCAGAACCAAATTGCGCGAGCAAAAACTCACGCAAGAGAAACTCGCCGAACGCGTTGGCGCTTCCCAAGGGGGCGTTGGGCATTGGCTCAATAAACGCCGTCAGCCCGACCTGCTCACGATGAACAAAGTGCTGCACGCCTTGGGGCTGGAGCACCTGGAAGTCGCCTTGGTGATTCGTGGACGCAATGAGGCGGCGAATGACCCGAGCGTTGACGAACCCACCTACGACATAACGTCTGCATTCCGTTATCCCGTCAGTGACTGGGCGACGGCAGGCCAGATTAACGAGAAAGTGCTGCCGGGTTATCAGCCGGGCATCCGTTTTGAGGTCAGCGACCATTACGCCAAAGGGGCGGCATTCTGGTTGCAAGTGATGGGGGATGCGATGACAGCCCCAATGGGCGTCAGTGTTCCGCAAGGCATGATGATTCTGGTGGATCCGGATATCGAGGCAGAACCCGGCAAAATGGTGATTGCCCGTACACCTGAGTTGACCGAGGCGACGTTCAGGCAGCTCAGCGAAGAAAGCGGCCAGCTTTACCTCAAGCCGCTGAACCCGACTTACCCGAAAGTGTTGTTTGATGAGCGTTGCTCGATTATCGGGGTGGTGGTGCAGGCCAGCACCAAATTTTGAATAACATCCGGCACAGGCCCGGAAAAAAGCGGATACCGTTGCCGGTATCCGCTTTTTTATTCCATTTCGATCAGTGCGGTTCCCTCGCTGACCATTTCCCCTTCCTCGCAGAACAACGCCTTGATGACGCCCGCCTGGGGGGCTCGCAGGCTGTGCTCCATCTTCATTGCTTCTAGCACTACGAGTTGCGCGCCGGCCTCGACCGTCTGGCCTATTTCTACCAGCACGCGTACCACGCTGCCATTCATGGGCGCTGTCAGGCCGCCTTGCTGGCCGTGGCTGGCGCTGACGGCGGCAATAGGGTCGTAGAGGCTGATGCTGTGAACTTCGCCTTGCCAGCGCATGTACAGCGTGTCGGCGTGACGAATGGCCAGGTGTTGACGGCGTATCCCTTCGTGTTCGATCACCAGCTGTTCGTTGTGCAAGGTGGCCTTGGGTTCACCGAGGCTGATCACCTGGCGTTCATCACCGGCGCTCAAGACCAGCAGGGTTTTAGCCGGCAGGCCGCTGCGAAAGCCCGTGTGCAAGGCCCAGGGTGACGTCGGGTCATCGTCGAGCGGCTCAGGGGCCAGGCTTTGCTGGAAGGCTTGAGCGGCGGCCTGCCAAAAGGCGCCTGGCAACGGTTGGGCAGGCGGCAGCAGTTGCGCCTGATACCGCGGGATAAACCCGGTGTCCAGTTCGGCTGCGGCAAAGGCCGGATGGCCGATGATGCGGCGCAGGAAGCTCAGGTTGGTTTTCAAGCCACCAATGGCGAACTCATCGAGCATCGCCAGCAAGCGCAAGCGGGCTTGTTCACGGTCTTCGCCCCAGGCAATCAGCTTGCCGAGCATCGGGTCATAAAACGGTGACACTTCATCGCCTTCGCTGACACCGCTGTCTACCCGGCGTCCCGCCCCGGCTGCTGACTCGCGGTACACCTGAAGGCGACCGGTTTGCGGGAGGAAGTCATTGCTCGGATCTTCAGCATACAAACGCACTTCAATCGCGTGCCCGCGTAACGGCACTTGCGCCTGGGTGATCGGCAAGGCTTCGCCGCGTGCCACACGGATTTGCCAGTCCACCAGGTCCAGGCCGGTGATGGCCTCAGTCACCGGGTGTTCGACTTGCAGGCGGGTGTTCATCTCCATAAAGAAGAATTCGCCACGGGCATCGAGCAAGAACTCCACGGTGCCGGCACCGACGTAGCCGATGGCCTGCGCGGCACGTACCGCCGACTCACCCATGGCGCGGCGTTGCTCTGCACTGAGGCCGGGGGCGGGGGCTTCTTCAACGACTTTCTGGTGGCGCCGCTGAATCGAGCAGTCGCGTTCGTTGAGGTACAGGCAGTTGCCGTGCTGGTCGGCAAACACCTGGATCTCGACATGCCGGGGTTTGAGTACATATTTTTCGACCAGCATCCGCGCATCGCCAAACGAAGACAGTGCTTCACGCTGAGCAGAAGCCAGGGCGTCGGCCAGTTGGCTGACGTCCTCGACTACTTTCATACCCTTGCCACCGCCACCCGCCGTGGCTTTTAGCAGCACCGGGTAGCCAATACGCTCGGCGGCAACGCGGAAGGTTTCCAGGTCTTGCGCTTCGCCGTGATAGCCCGGCACTAACGGCACACCGGCCGTTTCCATCAAGGCTTTGGCGGCGGACTTGCTGCCCATGGCATCAATGGCCGAGGCGGGCGGCCCGAGAAAAATCAGCCCGGCGGCTTCAATCGCACGGGCAAAGCCTGCGTTCTCGGACAAGAAGCCATACCCCGGATGTATCGCTTGCGCGCCGCTGGCCTGGGCGGCGGCAATGATCTTGTCGATTTTCAGGTAGCTGTCGGCGGCCTTGCTGCCACCCAGATCAACGCAGATATCAGCTTCGCGACAATGCCGCGCATCGCGGTCAGTGCTGCTGTGCACGGCGACTGTGGTGAGGCCCAGCGCCTTGGCGGTGCGCATGACCCGGCAGGCGATTTCACCGCGGTTGGCGACCAGTAACGAAGTAATCAGAGGGGCGCTCATGAACGCGGCTCCTGGGTCGATGTGTCTGTTTGCCAGCGGGGCGTGCGTTTTTGCAGAAAGGCCCGCAAGCCTTCCTGGCCTTCAGGGCTGACCCGGATCCGGGCAATTGCGTTTTCGCAGTAGCGGCGAATGGCAGGCGTCGGCGCGCCGTGGCTGACTTCGCGCAGCAAGTCCTTGCAGGCGCGCATGGCCTGCGGGCTGTTGAGTAACAGGTTGTCGACCCAATGGTCGATCTGCTGCTCCAGCTCGACCAGCGGGTAGCATTCTGCAAGCAGCCCCAGTTCGCGGGCGCGCAGCCCGCTGAAGCGCTCGGCGGTCAGGGCAAAACGGCGGGCGGCGCGTTCGCCAATGGCTTGCACGACAAACGGGCTGATAACGGCCGGGGCCAGGCCGATGCGCACTTCAGACAAACAAAACTGCGCGTCCTCGGCACCAATCGCCATGTCGCAGGCGCTGATCAAGCCTAAGGCACCGCCATACGCGGCGCCTTGGACCACCGCCAGGGTCGGGATTTTCAGTTTGGCCAGGTTGTACATCAACTCGGCCAGGTGCCGCGCATCATCCAGATTGGTGTTGTAGTCGAGTTCGGCCGATTGTTGCATCCAGGCCAGATCGGCCCCGGCGCTGAAATGCTTGCCGCGTCCGCGCAGCAACAGAAAGCGCAGCGTGCCATCGCTCTGAACCTTATCAAGCGCGACGATCAGTTCCTGGATCATCTCGGCGTTAAAGGCGTTGTTCTTCTGCTCGCGACTCAACCACAGGGTGGCGAAACCCCGAGGGTCGGTGTGCAGTTCAAGGGTGTTGAAGTCGTTCATGTGCGTCAGTCCTTTCATCGCATTACATGCGGAACACGCCGAAACGCGTGGCTTCGATGGGCGCGTTCAACGCTGCCGACAAGCCCAGCGCCAACACCTCGCGGGTTTGCGCCGGGTCAATCACGCCGTCATCCCACAACCGGGCACTGGAGTAGTAGGGGTGGCCCTGATGCTCGTATTGATCGAGGATCGGCTGCTTGATCTCGGCTTCTTCTTCGCGGCTGAACACCAGCCCGTTGCGTTCGGCCTGCTCGCGCTTGACCTGCACCAGCACCCCGGCGGCTTGCTCGGCGCCCATCACGCCGATACGTGCGTTTGGCCACATCCACAAAAAGCGCGGGTCGTAGGCGCGTCCACACATGCCGTAGTTACCGGCGCCAAAGCTGCCGCCGATGATCACGGTGAACTTGGGTACTTTGGCGCAAGCCACCGCCGTCACCAGTTTGGCGCCGTGCTTGGCGATACCGCCCGCTTCGTATTTTTGCCCGACCATAAAGCCGGTGATGTTTTGCAAAAACACCAATGGGATGCCGCGCTGGCAGGCCAACTCAATAAAGTGCGCGCCTTTTTGTGCCGCTTCGGCAAACAAGATGCCGTTATTGGCCAGGATCGCTACCGGGTAGCCGTGCAAATGAGCAAAACCACAGACCAGCGTGGTGCCGAACAGCGCTTTGAACTCATCGAATACCGAGCCGTCCACCAGCCGCGCAATGACTTCGCGCACATCAAAAGGCTGTTTGGCATCGGCCGGGACGATGCCGTACAGCTCGTCATTGGGATACAGCGGCGCCAATGGGCTGCGGTGGTTCAACTGGCCCAGCTTGCGCCAGTTGAGGTTGGCCACACTGCGGCGGGCCAGCGCCAGGGCATGCTCGTCACTGTCAGCGTAATGGTCGGCAACGCCGGACACCTTGCAGTGCACGTCGGCACCGCCCAGGTCTTCAGCACTGACCACTTCGCCGGTGGCCGCTTTTACCAGGGGCGGCCCGGCCAGGAAAATCGTCGCTTGCTGGCGCACCATAATTGCTTCGTCAGCCATGGCCGGCACATAGGCGCCGCCTGCGGTGCACGAGCCCATGACCACGGCGATTTGCGGAATGCCGGCCGCGCTCATGTTGGCCTGATTAAAGAAGATCCGACCAAAGTGCTCGCGATCCGGGAACACTTCATCCTGACGCGGCAGATTGGCGCCGCCCGAGTCCACCAGATAAATGCACGGCAAGCGGTTTTGCTCGGCAATCGTCTGCGCGCGCAGGTGCTTCTTTACCGTCAGCGGGTAGTAAGAACCGCCTTTGACCGTGGCATCGTTCGCCACAATCATGCATTCAACCCCTTCGACCCTACCAATGCCGGCGATGATTCCTGCTGCCGGAACGTCTTCGCCGTACACGCCATAGGCAGCCAACTGACTGAGTTCCAGAAAGGCCGAGCCCGTGTCCAGCAACCGGTCAATCCGCTCACGTGGCAGCAACTTGCCACGTGAGGTGTGGCGCTCTTGGGCCTTGGCGCCGCCGCCTTGCTGCACCTGCTCAAGCAACGCGTGCAGGGCGTCGACCTGTTTGAGCATGGCCTCGCGGTTGGTCGCGAACTCCGCAGAGCGCGGGTTGATGGTCGTATGCAAGATGGACATACGTGCGCTCCTCAGCGGGTTTCGTTAAACAGTTCGCGACCAATCAACATACGGCGGATTTCACTGGTGCCCGCGCCGATCTCATAGAGCTTGGCGTCACGCAGCAGGCGCCCGGCAGGGAATTCATTGATGTAGCCGTTACCGCCCAGAATCTGGATCGCGTCGAGGGCCATTTGCGTGGCGCGCTCGGCGCTGTACAAGATCACCCCGGCGGCGTCCTTGCGCGTGGTTTCGCCGCGTTCGCAGGCAGCCGCCACTGCGTACAGGTAAGCGCGGCTGGCATTGAGCTGGGTGTACATGTCGGCCACCTTGCCCTGGATCAGCTGGAATTCGCCGATGCTCTGGCCAAACTGTTTGCGGTCGTGGATGTACGGCACCACCAAGTCCATGCACGCCTGCATGATCCCGGTCGGGCCGCCTGAAAGCACGACACGCTCGTAATCGAGGCCACTCATCAACACTTTGACGCCTGCGTTGAGGGTGCCCAGGAGGTTTTCTTCGGGCACTTCAACGTCGTCGAAAAACAGCTCGCAGGTGTTCGAACCGCGCATGCCGAGCTTGTCGAAATGGGTGCTGCGGCTGAAGCCTTTCCAGTCACGCTCAACAATAAAAGCGCTGATGCCGTGTGGGCCTTTTTCCAGGTCGGTTTTGGCGTAGATCACATACGTGTTGGCGTCCGGGCCGTTGGTGATCCAGGTTTTGCTGCCGTTAAGGACGAAATGATCACCGCGCTTGTCGGCGCGCAGCTTCATCGACACCACGTCAGACCCGGCATTTGGCTCGCTCATGGCCAGGGCGCCAATGTGTTCGCCGCTGATCAACTTGGGCAGGTATTTGAGTTTTTGCGCGTGGCTGCCGTTGCGGTTGATCTGGTTGACGCACAGGTTGGAGTGCGCCCCGTATGAAAGGGCTACCGATGCCGAGCCGCGGCTGATTTCTTCCATGGCGACCACGTGAGCCAGGTAGCTCAGGCCAGTCCCGCCGTATTCTTCCGGCACGGTGATGCCCAGCAGGCCCATGTCACCGAACTTGCGCCACATGTCAGCGGGGAACAGGTTGTCTTTGTCGATTTGCGCCGCGCGGGGGCTGAGTTCGTCAGCCACAAAGGCTTGTACCTGATCGCGCAGCATGTCGATGGTTTCGCCCAGGGCGAAGTTCAAAGTCGGGTAGCTCATGGGGCACCTTGGTCATTGTTCTTATAAACGGCGTTAACAGCATCGCCATGGGTAAGCTTTACGTTAACGTAAACTTGGCAATGAATGCTGTCAATGACCTTTACGTTAACGTCAACTTGGTTCAGAGTAATTGCTATTCTGCACAGAGGGAATGCGTGAGTGCGCGTCTTCCCCATGCTCCCAAAACAATCACAAGAGGAGTTGTCATGAAGCCGCAATCTGTCCCCAGTTACAGCCAGGGCGCGCTGGACAAGCCGTTGCTGGCGATGACCATCGGTCAGGCGTTCGATCAAACCGCTGCCCGCTACCCCGACGGTGAAGCGTTGGTGGTGCGCCATCAGCAGCAGCGTTACAACTGGGCGCAGTTGGCTCAGGCCGTTGACCTTCACGCCAGGGCCTTTCTGGCGTTGGGCATGCAGGCGGGCGACCGGTTGGGCGTGTGGGCGCCTAACTGTGCCGAGTGGTTTATCTGCCAGTTTGCCAGCGCCAAAATTGGCGTGATTCTGGTCAACATCAACCCGGCCTATCGTTTGTCTGAGCTTGAATACGTGCTCAAACAATCAAAGTGCCAGTGGCTGGTGAGCGCGAGTACGTTCAAGACCTCGAACTACCACGCGATGCTCCAGGAGTTGCTGCCTGAGCTGGAAGGGCAGGCGGCCGGGCAACTCAACAGCGAGCGTTTTGAAGACTTGCGCGGGGTGATCAGCCTCGATGCACAACCGCCCGCAGGGTTCTTGCCCTGGCCGCAACTGGCCACATTGGGCAGCGGCATTGCAGTGCAGCAACTCTACGTGCGACAGGCCAGCCTTCAGCCCGACCAGCCGGTGAACATTCAGTACACCTCTGGCACCACGGGCTTTCCTAAAGGTGCGACGCTCAGCCACCGCAATATTCTCAACAACGGTTACATGGTTGGCGAAAGCCTGGGGCTGACGGCCGCTGACCGGCTGGTGATTCCGGTGCCGCTGTATCACTGCTTTGGCATGGTGATGGGCAACCTGGGGTGCGTAACCCACGGCACCACCATGATTTACCCGGGCGACGCCTTTGACCCCACGCTGACCCTGCAAGCCATCGCCGAAGAGCGGGCTACAACGCTATACGGGGTGCCGACCATGTTTATTGCCTTGCTCGATCACCCCGAGCGCGCCGGCTTTGACGTGTCGAGCCTGCGTACCGGGATCATGGCCGGCGCCACCTGTCCGATAGAAGTGATGCGCCGCGTGATCAGCGAAATGCACATGGGTGAGGTGCAAATTGCTTATGGCATGACTGAAACCAGCCCGGTGTCCATGCAGACCGGGCCGGATGATGATCTGGAATTACGCGTGACCACCGTAGGGCGTACCCAGCCGCATCTGGAGAACAAGCTGATCGACGCGCAAGGCAATATCGTCGCTCGCGGTGAGGTGGGTGAACTGTGCACCCGTGGTTACAGCGTGATGCTGGGTTACTGGAACAACCCGCAAGCGACCCGCGAAGCTTTGGACAGCGAAGGCTGGATGCACACCGGTGACCTGGCAGAGATGAATGAGCAGGGCTATGTGCGCATTGTCGGGCGCAACAAGGACATGATCATTCGGGGCGGCGAGAACATTTATCCGCGTGAGCTGGAAGAATTCTTTTTCACCCACCCTGCGGTGGCGGATGTGCAGGTTATCGGGATCCCGGATGAAAAATACGGCGAAGAGATTGTCGCCTGGATCAAATTTCACCCTGGCCACAGTGCTAACGAGCTTGAGTTGCAAACGTGGTGCAAGTCGCGCATCGCCCACTTCAAGACGCCGCGACACTTCAAGTTTGTCGACGTCTTCCCGATGACCGTGACCGGCAAGATCCAAAAATTCAAAATGCGCGAAATCAGTATTTTGGAGATCAGAAAGGTCTAGGCCGCTGGTTTTATGTGGAACTCTGTTTGTCGTGGGAGCGGGCTTGCTCGCGAATGGGTCGGCGGTGTGCAACAAGCACACCGCGTTGGCTGAATCGCGAGCAAGCCCGCTCCCACAGAAACACAAACCCCGGAAAGCACAAAGGGGAGCCTAGGCTCCCCTTTAACGTGTCGTTGCGTGCTCTTTTTATTATTGAAGGGTGGTCTATTGTTGTTTTTGGAACTCACCCTTTGCTGCGTTTTTTAGCGATCCCCATCCGGGATCAAGTGCAAACGTATTTTTTTGAGCGCTGATCCACTTTTATCACTGGCTATCAAACCGGTGATCCAACCTGAACGGGTGCTACCTGAAGGTAGTTTTATTGTTCTCTGCCCGGTTGCGAGGTGGCTCTTGGCTCCCCGGAAAAGTAAACCTTCTCCAAAAAAATCTGTTAGCTGCGTCTCTGCCGTGTTGTTTTTGTTATGTCAGAGTCGTTTCGTATTGTTCTTATTAAGTTGCTGCGGTTTTTATTCTTGTTATGCCATAGAGGTAGCAGGAGCCGTGCCAACTTTTAAAAATCCTTATAAATCAATAACTTATATTTTAGGCAATAAAAAACCGGCCTGGATCAGGGCCGGTTTGTTTCCGTGTTACTCGTTTGTGTGAGGGAGCGGTAACACTCAGCCACACTTTTTAGCACTGACGCGCCTTGGCGACCCGTGACCCGGTAACACGCCCCAGCACGTTGCAGATGTGCTGGCCTGCCAGTAACAGCTTGTCCATGTCGACCCCGGTTTCGATCCCCATGCCGTTGAGCATGTACAGCACGTCTTCGGTGGCCACGTTACCGCTGGCGCCCTTGGCGTACGGGCAGCCGCCCAGGCCTGCTACCGAGCTGTCGAACACATTGATACCTTCGAGCAAGCTGGCGTAGATGTTGACCATGGCCTGGCCATAGGTGTCATGGAAATGCCCGGCGAGTTTGTCGCGGGGGACATAAGCTCCGACGGCTTCGAACATGGCACGGGTTGCCGAAGGCGTGCCGGTGCCAATGGTGTCGCCCAGCGACACTTCGTAACAGCCCATGGCGTACAGCTCTTTGGCCACGGCGGCAACTTGTTGCGCCGATACCTGGCCTTCGTACGGGCAGCCCAGCACACAGGACACATAGCCACGCACGCTGATGCCGTGTTGCCTGGCTGATTCCATGATGGGCACAAAGCGTTCCAGGCTTTCATTGATTGAGCAGTTGATGTTGCGCTGCGAAAACGCTTCGGAGGCGGCGGCGAACACCGCCACTTCTTTAACCCCGGCGGCGACGGCGTCTTCGAAGCCGCGCATATTCGGCGTCAACGCCCCATAAACCACACCCGGCTTGTGCTGGATCTGCGCGAAGACCTCGGCGGAACCGGCCATTTGCGGCACCCATTTAGGCGACACAAAACTGCCGACTTCGATATAGCCCAGCCCGGCGTCGGTCAGGGCGTTCACCAACTGCACCTTGTCGGCCACGCTGATGGGCTGGGCTTCATTTTGCAAACCGTCGCGCGGGCCGACTTCAATCAGGCGCACATGGGTGGGAAATGTCATGGGGGGATCACCAGGGTTGTTATGTTTTAGGAGGCCGTCTGACTTTTTATCGTGTGTTCAAGCGCCTGGATACAGCGTTCTTCGGCCGTATCCAGTTCAAGTTGCATCTGCTGTATATCCAGCAACTGTTGCTCCAGCTGTTCACGGCGCTCGGCTATTTTGGCCAGCATGCTGTTCAACTGTTTCTGGTTGCCGCTGGTAGGGTCGTAAAGCTCAATCAGCTCGCGACATTCGGCCAGCGAAAAACCGATGCGCTTGCCGCGCAAAATCAGCTTCAGGCTGACTTTGTCCCGCGCCGAATAGATCCGCTCCTGACCGCGACGTTCGGGGGCGAGCATGCCTTGTTCTTCGTAAAAACGAATGGCGCGGGTGGTGATATCAAGTTCGCGGGCAAGGTCGGAAATACTGTACGTCTGGCTGCTCATGGGCGGGCTCTGGAAGGATCATGCCGTTAAGCTAAAGGTTGGTTGACGTTTACGTCAAGCAAGCGCTGCGCCTCGGCTTTCTTTTCCAGTGCCAATTGCTGCTGGCACACCTCGATCAACTGCTCACGCATCCAGCGGTTGGCGGGGTCTTGCTCGGTGCTTTCGTGCCAGTACAAGTGTGTTTCCACGCCCGGCAATTCGCTGATAGGCAGCGGCACAAAATGCAGGCCGTGCCGACGGGCAAAACGCTCGGGCACGGTCATGACCATGTCGGTTTGCTGCAAGACATTGGAGGCCATCAGGTAATGCTGGGAGCGCAGGGTGATTTTGCGTTGCAGGCCGATTTTGCCCAGTGCCAGATCCACCTGGCCGAGGCCGTTGCGCCGTGTCGAGATATGGATATGGGTCAGCGCCAGGTACTCGTCGAGGCTGATACTGGCCTTGCCCGCCAACGGGTGGCCCTGGCGCATGGCGCATACGTAGCGATCTTCCATCAACTTGATATGGCGTACTTGAGCGTCGGTGTTGAGCGGCGCATCGACGGCGAAATCCAGTCGTCCTGCCGCCAGGTCGCTGGTGGTCTCGCGGCGGTGGGCTAAAAAGCTTTCGATCACCACGGCCGGAGCATGTCGGCGCAAGCGCTGGAACAAGGGCGGCAAAATCACTGCTTCTGTCAGGTCGGTCATGCTGATACGGAACGTCTTGTTCGCCTGCAGCGGGTTAAACGTTCGGCTTTCTTGCACCGACACCCGCAGCAGAGCCAATGCGCTGCGCACCGGGCTGATGATGTTCTGCGCCATGGGCGTGGGTACCATGCCTTGCGCCGTGCGCACAAACAGCGGGTCGTTAAAGGTTTCACGCAGCCGGGCCAGCGCGTTGGACACCGCTGGCTGGGTGATGCCAATGATTTGTCCGGCGCGGGTCAGGTTGGCTTCGGTGTAAATGGCGTCGAAGACGATGAACAGATTGAGGTCGACCTTGCTCAGGTTCATGGCACTGGGCTCTTGTTGTTGGAGATGAGGCGATGGGCGCAATCATATATTGCTTATGAATGGTAATACACGTCGTTAATAGACAGCGCAAATGGAGGAGGGCTGATCTAGCATCACGGCAACTTCTATACACATTCACGGTAAAAGGTAGCCACCCATGGATTTCGCATACTCACCGAAAGTTCAGGCGCTGCGCGAACGCGTCACGGCGTTTATGGAGGCTTATGTCTATCCGGCCGAGGCGATTTTCGATCAGCAGGTGGCGCAAGGTGATCGCTGGCAGCCGACGGCAATCATGGAAGAGCTCAAGCGCAAGGCTCAGGCAGAAGGCCTGTGGAACCTGTTTTTGCCGGAATCGGAACTCGGCGCCGGGCTGACCAATCTGGAATACGCGCCCTTGGCCGAGATCATGGGCCGGTCGATGCTCGGCTCGGAGCCGTTCAACTGCTCTGCACCGGACACCGGCAATATGGAGGTGCTGGTGCGTTACGCCAATGCACAGCAAAAACAGCAGTGGCTGGAGCCGCTATTGCGTGGCGAGATTCGCTCGGCATTCGCCATGACCGAGCCGGACGTGGCCTCGTCCGATGCCACCAACATGGATGCCCGTGCCGTGCGTGACGGCGATGAATGGGTGATCAATGGCCGTAAATGGTGGACGTCCGGGGCCTGCGATCCGCGCTGCAAAATCATGATCTTCATGGGCCTCAGCAACCCTGAGAATGCCCGCCATCAACAGCACTCGATGATCCTGGTCCCGGTCGATACCCCCGGCGTGAAAATTGTCCGCCCGTTGCCGGTGTTCGGTTACGACGATGCGCCCCACGGTCACGCCGAGGTGCTGTTTGAGAACGTGCGTGTACCGTACGAAAACGTCCTGCTGGGCGAAGGCCGGGGTTTTGAAATTGCTCAGGGCCGCCTTGGCCCGGGCCGCATCCATCACTGTATGCGTTCAATCGGCATGGCCGAGCGTGCGTTGGAGCTGATGTGTCAGCGCTCGCTGCAACGCACGGCGTTTGGTAAACCGCTGGCGCGTTTGGGTGGCAATATCGACAAAATCGCTGACTCGCGAATGGAAATCGACATGGCCCGGCTGCTCACCTTGAAAGCGGCGTACATGATGGACACCGTGGGTAACAAGGTCGCGAAAAGCGAGATCGCGCAAATCAAGGTGGTTGCCCCCAACGTCGCGTTGAAGGTGATCGATCGGGCGATCCAGATTCATGGCGGGGCAGGGGTTTCGCAGGATTTTCCGCTGGCTTACATGTACGCCATGCAGCGTACCTTGCGCTTGGCGGACGGCCCGGATGAAGTGCACCGGGCGGCGGTTGGCAAATTCGAGTTGGATAAGTACGCACAATCGCCGGGTTAATACACCCACACTTCAACCCGGCGATTCTTCAGGCGGCCTTCATCTTCGGTGTTGGCCGCTACCGGCATTTGCGCGCCGCAGCCGCGAATCTCACGCAGCACCACGCCACTTTTGACCAGTTCGCGGCGCACCGTCATTGCCCTGAGCTTTGACAACAGTTGTGCGCGTTCCGGGTCATCTTTGGCATCCCCAAACCCCACCAGCGTCACCTGTTTGTTGAGCTTGTCGTGGGTTTTTAAATAGTCGACGACGCGGAGCAGATCCTGACGCGCCTTGTTGTCGAGGGTGGCGCTGCCTTCTTCAAAGCGAAAATTGACCGACAGACGCTGGGCTTCGCGGGTCAGCTCCAGGTATTCCTCGGGCATGTGCGCACCGGGCTGCACGTGGCTGGCCTGCACGGTTTGGGCAATAAAACCGTTTTGCGCGACGATGGCCTGGCCTTGGGCGCTTTGGGTAAATGCCACCAGCGCCTTGGCCAGCGCGTTTTGGCTGGTGGGCGGCAGGTAAAAAAACAGGCGGCGTGACAGGGGGTAATCTTCGCTGGCGATCAGGCTGTTGAGCGGCAGCATGGGCTGCGACGCGCCATCCACAATGGCCAGGGATTTCGCTTCGCGCACGTAGGGCAGGCCGATAAAACCAATGGCGTGGGGGTCTTTGCTCACCGCATCGGACAGCGCTTCGCTGGACTCGAAACGCTGGGCCGTGCTGCTCAGCGGCCGACCGGCGCGGCTCAGGACCAACTCTTTAAAGGTATCCCAGGTGCCGGACTGGTCATCCCGGGCATATAAATTGATCGAACCGCCCACGCCGCCCAGCGCTTCCCACGTGGTGATGTCGCCGTTGAACACTTTGGCCAGTTGCTCGGTGTTGAGTTTTTTCAGCGGGTTATGCGGGTGCACAATAATTGCCAGGCCATCGATGGCGATGACTTGCTCGGCTTCGGGGCTTTTCAGGTCGCCGAGGGCTTCCAGTTCGACCAGTTCGCGGTCCTTGATAGGCCGCGACGAGGCCACCATGTCGGCTTGCCCGGCCTTGAGCGCACTAAAACCAGTACCGGAGCCGTGTGCGGACACATCGACACGCACCTGCTGGCCCAAGGTTTTGGTGGCGACGATGCTGTATTCGTTGGGGGGGACGACCGGGATGCTGTGAACATCGTGAAAGCCTTGCTCGATCAGCATGGCCGTCACCAATGCCGGGCCGAGATTGGCCCCGATGGTGTTAGAACCCTGGATGTGCAAATCCGCCGCAGGCCGGGCAAAGGCCAGAGGGGTGATTACACACAGCAGGATCAGTGACTTAAAGCGCAACATCAGCGGGCACCTTCCTGGAGCCATAGAATTGCCAGCAATTTAAGTCAGAAACGTTTCAATACAGTTACGCACACCTTCTTGCCTCGCGATCTTTTGAACCTTTAAAAGATCGCGAGGCAAGCTCGCTCCTACAAATTTAGATCAGTTCAGTTCGAGCCAGATAGGTGCATGGTCTGACGGTTTTTCCATGGCGCGCAGGTCGTAATCGACGCCGGCGGCCTTGATGCGCGGCACCAGCGCCTGCGAGGCTAGAATCACGTCAATGCGCAGGCCACGTTTAGGTTCGTCTTCAAACCCGCGGCTGCGGTAGTCGAACCAGCTGAAGCGATCCGCCACCTCGGGGTGCAGGTAACGGAAGCTGTCCACCAGGCCCCAGTTTTTGAGGCGCTCAAACCACTCGCGCTCTTCCGGCAGAAAGCTGCACTTGCCGGTTTTCAGCCAGCGTTTGGCGTTGTCCGGGCCAATGCCGATGTCGCAGTCTTGCGGGGAGATGTTGACGTCACCCATCACCACCAGCGGCTGTTCGTTGCTGAACTGGCCTTCCAGCAACTGTTGCAGGTCGCTGTAGAAACGCTGCTTGGCCGGGAATTTTGTCGGGTGGTCGCGGCTTTCTCCCTGTGGGAAATAGCCGTTCATGATGGTCACCGGCTGGCCATTGTCGTCAGCGTAGGTGCCCCAGATAAAGCGTCGTTGCGCGTCTTCTTCGTCGCTGGCAAAGCCCTTGTGCAGCTCCAGCGCGGGCTTGCGTGACAACAGGGCAACGCCGTAATGGCCCTTTTGCCCGTGAAAGTGCACGTGGTAGCCCAGCGCTTCGATATCGGCGAAGGGGAATTGCTCGTCGCTGACCTTGGTTTCTTGCAGGCCAATGACGTCCGGCTGGTGTTTTTCGATCAGCGCTGCCAGCTGATGCGGCCGAGCGCGCAGGCCATTGATGTTGAAAGAAACGATTTTCATGGGCGGGCAGTCCTGAGGAAAACTGCGATGTTAGCGGCCAGCGTGCAGTGGGGCAAATGGACTGCTAACGTAGGAAGCATCCAAGCAGATGGAACTGTTGCGGCCCTCGCGAGCTCGTACTCTCGAGAAGTGCCGCAACCTAAGCGACGCCAGGGAGATTGACCGTCATGAAGCAAACGTTGAATGCCACTTGCCAGATCCGCCAGCTCGACAGCGGTTACTCCAAAGAAACCCGGGCTTTGCTGTATGAGGCGTATATGCATGACCCGACCTTCCGTTATGTGTTTGAAGCCCATCGCAAGGGCTACGCGCAGCGGGTGCGGGCCACGGTTCGGGCGTTGGTCAAACAGCATTTTTTCCAGCAGTTACCCGCCTTGGGTTTGCTGGTCGATGACCGCCTCATCGGTGTCGCACTGATTGCTCCACCGCAACGGCGCCTGGGCATTACTGAGAGTTGGGCGTGGCAACTGCGCATGGTGCTGACGGCGGGCTTGCGCGGTACACGACGCTACCTTGAATACCATCAGGCGGTCTTGGCCTGCGTGCCGGGCGATGCCGTGCATATGCTGCCTTTGTTGGCGATTCATCCTGATTTTCAAGAATTGTCCTATGGCGAACAGTTGCTTGAGGCGGTACATAACTGGTGCGCCGTGGACGAACATTCAGAAGGTGTCGTCCTCGACAGCAGTAACCCGCGCTATCAGGAGTTTTACAAGCGTCATGGTTATGTCGAAATTGGTCAGGTTCCCTTGGGGCCCATCGTTGAGCACGTTTTCTTTCACGCCAACCCTCAGGTGTTACAAGCAGCAACGGCTTAAGGGCAACTTTTTGCCCATTGGCGCGCTCTATGACCCCCTCAGCCCGTGATAGCATCCGCTCCTATGAAGTTTCCAGGAAGATTTACCAGTGGTGTTGTCCTGCTGATCAGCAGCTTTGCGGCGTATGCCCAGAGCGAATTGGTGGTGAAGGTCAAACCGGCAAACGATGCCCTCAAGGCCAACGTGGAAGGCTATATAGGCAGCCTCGGCGATCGCGACGAGGCTGCCTTGTTGCGTTTCAAGCGTGGCGCCGAGGAGCAGGCCCTTAAAGCGTTACAGGCCTTGGGCTATTACCAACCCAAGATCGAAGCCGATGTGCCAGAGGGCGACCCGCCGCGCCTGGTGTTGCACATTGACCCCGGCGAGCCCGTGCATCTGCGCAATGTGACCGTGCGCGTCGAAGGCCCTGCGGCCTCGCTCAAAGCCTTTGAAATCCCGGTCAGTGATGACCTTAAACCTGGCGCCGTGCTCAATCAGGGCAACTACGAAGACGCCAAGCGCATGATCCAGAACCGTGCGCTGCGCTATGGCTTTTTTAACGGCAAGTTCCTCAAGCACGAACTGTTGGTGGACCCTAAAGGCGGGTATGCCGATATCAATCTGGTTTACGAAAGCGGCCCGCGTTACCTGCTGGGCAAAGTCACTTTTGCCGGTGACGCACCGTTTGACCAGACCTTGCTCGACCGTCTGGTGCCCTTTAAGCCCAATACGCCTTATGACTCCGAGCTGGTTGCCGAGTTAAACCAGAACCTGCAATCGAGCGGTTACTTTGAAACCGTGCGCGTTGATGCCGCGCCGAGTACGGCGGTGGGGCAAGTGATCCCGGTGGATGTAGACCTGGATACCCGCAAGCCACGCACCATGACCCTGGGCCTTGGCTACTCAACCGACACCGGCCCACGCGGCAAAGCCAGCTGGACCCGTCACTGGGACAACCCTCGGGGCGACAGCTACGGTTTTGAGTCTGAAATCTCCCAGCCCAAGCAAAATATCGGGGCCTGGTACGACATTCCGCTCGATCCGCCATTGACTGACAAACTGCGTTTTGCCGCCGGTTATCAGTACGAAGAAATTGCCAACACCGACACCTTGAGTAAATTGCTCACGGTCGGCCCTGAGTGGCACAGCAAACTGGACAACGGCTGGACGCGGATTGTCTCGCTGAGATGGCAGCACGAAGAATATCGCCTGGGTGATGACTCGGGCCTGAGCACCTTGTTGATGCCGGGCCTGTCCTACGCAGTCTTGCGCAGCGATAACCGGATTGACCCCAGCCACGGTTACAGCGTCAACCTGAGCACCCAAGTGGCCAAGCAAGGGTTGATGTCAGACACCAACCTGCTGCACGGCGATATCCAGTTCAAGGCGCTGAAAACGTTGTGGGACAAGCACCGTTTTCTGGGCCGTATCGAGTTTGGCGGCAGCGCCACCAATGGCTACAAATCCATCCCGCCGTCATTGCGCTTCTTCGCCGGTGGTGACCAGAGCGTGCGCGGTTATGACTACCAGAGCCTGTCACCCAAGAACTCCGACGGTGACCGTATCGGCGGGCGCTACCTGCTGGCCGGGAGTGTCGAGTACCAGTATCAATTTGCCGAAAAATGGCGCTGGGCGGCGTTTGTCGACAAAGGTAACGCCTTCAAGACCCTCGACTTTCCAAGCTTGAAAACCGGGGTCGGGGTGGGCATCCGCTGGATCTCGCCGGTAGGCCCCATCCGTCTCGACCTGGCCCATGCGCTGGATGACGATGGCGGCGTTCGTTTGCACTTCTCGATGGGGCCAGAACTGTGATTCGTGGTTTGAAAATAGCGGGGCTGGTGCTGTTGGCGTTAGTGCTGCTGGTAGTTGTCAGCGTCGCTGCCATTTTGGGCACGCAAGCGGGTAGCCGCTGGGCGCTGGCGCAAGTGCCTGGCTTGCATATCGACAACTTTGCTGGCCGCCTGGGCGCGCAATGGAGCGCCGATCAATTGGTGTGGGAGCAAGGGGCTGATCGTGTCGAAGTGAGTCGGCCGATTTTTGCCTGGTCGCCTTCGTGCTTGATGCGCATGACTCTGTGCATCGATCAGTTGCAGGCCGACAAGGTCAACCTGCAATTTGCCCCGAGTGAAAAAGACAGCAGCAGCGGGCCGATTGAGTTACCTGATTTGAAGTTGCCAGTGGCGATAGAAGTCGGGGTGGTGAAAGTGGGCAGCATCGTGTTTGACGGTGTTGAGCAACTTAAAGGCGTACAGATTGCCGCCAAGTGGACAGCCCAAGGGCTGCAGATCGACTCGGCGCGCATCGAGCGTGAAGACCTGAACGTCGAGCTGTCGGGTCTGTTGCAACCTGTGGGTGATTGGCCGGTGACCTTGCAGGGTACGGTCAATCTGCCGCAGCAAGACAACAAGCCGTGGGCGCTGGCGTTGAAAGTTGACGGCCATGTGCGCAGCTCGATCAATCTGGTCGCTGATAGTACAGGCTACCTGGACGCTCACTTGAGCGGCGCACTGGAGCCGCTGGCCGAAAACCTGCCGGCGCAGGTCACCATCACCTCGGCCCAGTTCAAGCCCAGCAGCGAACTGCCAGACACCTTGCAACTGAATCAGTTGGCATTGTCGGCCAAAGGCGACCTCACTGGCGGTTATGAACTTGAAGGCAGCGCCAGTTTGCCTGCCGAGCAAGCCCCGGTGAGCCTCTTGCTCAAGGGCCGGGTTGATGCCAAGGGCGCACAAGTCAGTGCCCTCGACCTGACCGCCAACGACAAGCAACATTTGAAACTGTCGGGCCAGGTGGATTGGCATTCAGGTTTGAGTGCCGAGGCCAAGGTCGACTGGCTGGACTTCCCCTGGCACAACTTGTACCCGGTCATTGCCAAGCCAGACGTGGATTTGCGCACGCTCAATGGCGAAGTGTCTTATACCGACGGCAAGTACCTGGGCAACCTCAAGGCCGACCTGACCGGGCCTGCGGGCGCCTTCAGCGTCAGCAGCCCGTTCAGTGGTGACCTCGAAAAAATCTTCATGCCGCAATTGGAGCTGGTGGCGGGGCAGGGCAAAGCCCGGGGCCACGTCAATGTGCAGTTTGCCGATGGCGTAGCGTGGGATACGGCGCTGGACTTGAGCGCGATCAACCCGGCGTACTGGGTGGCTGAACTGCCGGGCACCCTGGCGGGCCCGCTGCGCAGCACCGGCGAGTTCAAAAATGAACAGCTCAAACTGGACGCCAACCTCGACCTCAAAGGGCGCCTGCGTGGCCAACCTGCGATGCTTCAGGCCAAAGCCACCGGTGAGGGCGACGCCTGGACCGTGAGCGCTCTGGACATTCGCGTGGGTGATAACCGCATCAATGGCACCGCCAGCTTGCAGCAACAAATCAAGGCGCAACTTGATTTGAACCTGCCGCGTCTGGCTCAACTGTGGCCAGAACTGCGTGGCCAAATTAAGGGCCGGGTTGACGTGGCGGGTACGCTTCAGGCGCCGCAAGGTAAAGTCACCTTGCAAGGCCAGCAAGTGGCCTTTGCCGATAACCATCTGCAAAGCCTCACGCTGGATGCCAGCCTGGATAAATCCCAGCGCGGTCGCTTCGACCTTAAAGGCAGCGGGATCCAGGCCGGTGAAACGCCGTTTGGTGTGTTGACGGCCACGGGCAGCGGTGACATCAAGCGCCAGCAACTGCAATTGGCCTTGCAGGGGCCGATGTTGCAACTCGCTCTGGCACTGGACGGCGGCCTCGACAAAGACAACTGGCGTGGGCGCCTGCTCAGCGGTGACATCAAATATGGCCCGCAGCAATGGATCCTGCAAAACCCGGCGCGGCTTGAGCGTTTGGCTAATGGCCGGATCAATCTCGGTGCGCTGTGCCTGACGTCTGGCCCGGCCAGCTTGTGCGGTGAAGAACAGCGTTTGATGCCGGATCCCAAGCTGCGCATGCACCTCAAGCAGTTCCCGCTCGACAGCCTCGCCGAATGGTTCCCCAAAGACTTCCAGTGGCAAGGCCAGCTGAATGCCGACCTGATACTCGATTTACCCGCCAGCGGGCCTAAAGGCCAGGTGGTGGTGGATGCCAGCGGCGGCACCTTGCGTATCAAGGACAAAGGCCAGTGGGTTGATTTCCCGTATCAGGCGTTCAAGTTGACCAGCAACCTCAACCCTAACCGGGTCGATGCAAAGTTCGACTTTGATGGCGGAAAACTCGGGCAGGTGATGTTGTCGGCGCGAATCAACCCGCTGCCTAAAAACAAGCCGATCACCGGCGATTTCCGCTTGACCGGCCTGGACGTCTCAGTGGTGCGGCCGTTCGCCCCGATGGTTGAAAAACTCACCGGCCAGTTGAACGGTTCCGGGTCGATTTCGGGGGCGCTGGTCGCGCCGTACATCACCGGTGATGTGTCGCTCACGGGCGGCGAGATCTCCGGCCCCGAGCTGCCGACCAGCTTCGAAAATCTGCAGCTCAAAGCCCACATCATGGGTGAAGCCATGCAACTGGACGGTGGCTGGACCAGCGGCAAGCAAGGGCAGGGCACGATTACCGGGAATGTCGCCTGGGGCAAGGCCATGGCCGTGAATGTGTTGCTCAAGGGCAACCACTTGCCGGTCACGGTTGAACCCTACGCCAAGCTGGACGTTGCCCCGGACCTGAAAATCTCGCTTAAGCCGGACAACACCTTGTTGATCGCGGGCACGGTGAATATCCCCAAAGGTGAAATCACCGTGCGCGAGTTGCCGCCTTCAACGGTCAAGGTGTCGGATGACACGGTGATCGTCGGGCAAGACACTGGCGATGAGTCCGCGTCGCCACCGATGGTGGTCGACATGGACATCAACGTGGTGGTGGGCCAGGAGTTGCTGACGTTCTCCGGTTTTGGGCTGAACGCCGATCTGGCGGGGCAGTTTCATATCGGCAACGACCTGGACACCCGCGGCGAACTGCGCCTGATCAATGGCCGCTACCGGGCCTATGGTCAGAAGCTGACCATCCGCCGGGCTCGCCTGTTGTTTGCCGGGCCGATTTCTCAGCCTTACCTGGACATCGAAGCGGTGCGCCAGACTGATGACGTGATTGCCGGGATTCGCCTTACTGGCAGCGCCGAACAGCCGACCACGCAGATCTTCTCCGAACCGGCCATGAGCCAGGAACAGGCGCTGTCATATCTGATTCTGGGGCGTCCGCTGACCGGTACCGGTGAAGACGACAACATGCTCGCGCAAGCGGCGTTGGGGTTGGGCTTGATGGGCAGCTCGGGGGTAACCACCAGCTTGGCCAACCACCTTGGGCTCAAGGATTTCGAGCTGGATACCGAGGGCAGCGGCGACAACACCGCCTTGGTAGCCAGCGGCAAGATCAACGAGCGCCTGAGCGTGCGTTACGGTTATGGCGTGTTTGAGCCGGCCAGCACCATTGCCTTGCGTTACAAACTGAGCAAGCGGGTGTACGTCGAAGTGGCCAGCGGTCTGGCCAGTTCGCTGGATATTTTCTACAAACGGGATTTTTAGAGCAACCCCCCCCCGTAGTCGCTGACGAGGTACGAAGGCTGCGATGGGTTGCGAAGCGACCCTGGACGGCGGTCCTGCGGCCCGTATCGCAGCCTTCGTGCCTCGTCAGCGACTACGCGGTTTACGCCGTGCTGTTTCAGCGATTCAAATGCTTCATCGACTCTTCGCCATAACGCAAGCCCGACACCGCGCCCGCCGGGAAGATGGCGGCCAGGGCGGCCCATTCGCTTGAACTCAACCGTACGTCCAGTGCAGCAACGTTTTCTTCCAGGTATTTGCGTTGCTTGGTGCCCGGAATCGGGATCAGGTAGTCGCCCTGTGCCAATACCCAAGCCAAGGCTAATTGCCCGGCGGTGACGCCTTTGTCAGCGGCCAGCGCTTGTACTTGCTCCACCAGCCGCAGGTTTTTGCCGAAGTTGTCACCTTGAAAACGCGGGTTGGTGCGTCGGAAGTCGTCTGCGGCAAAGTCATCCGGGCTTTTCAGGGCACCGGTCAAAAAGCCTCGCCCCAGCGGGCTGTATGGCACGAAGGCAATGCCCAGGCGCTCACAGGTGGCCAGACAGCCGTTTTCTTCCTGGTCACGGCTCCACAGCGAGTACTCGCTTTGCAGTGCGCTGATGGGGTGCACCTTGTGTGCCCGTTCAAGGGTGGCCGCCGAAGCTTCGCTCAGACCCAGATAACGAACCTTGCCTGCCTTGACCAGATCCGCCATCGCACCCACGGTCTCTTCTATCGGTACGTTCGGGTCCATGCGGTGCTGGTAGTACAGGTCGAGGGTGTCGACCCCAAGACGTTTCAGGCTGCCTTCAACAGACGCCTGGATATAGTCGGGACGCCCGCTGATGCCGCGGGCCGACGGGTTGGCTGGATCGCGCACAATGCCGAATTTAGTTGCGAGAAATACCTGGTCGCGTTTGCCACGGATCGCTTTGCCGATGAGTTCTTCGTTGGTGTGCGGGCCATACATGTCGGCGGTGTCGAGCAGGTTGACGCCCAACTCCAGTGCGCGGTGCAAGGTGGCCACGGCTTCACGGGTATCGCTACCGGTGGTGTAGAAGTCAGTCATGCCCATGCAACCTAAACCGATCGCGCTGACGTGCGGGCCGTTGTTGCCGAGTTGGCGAGTGTGCATGTGAGGTGCTCCTGAGTGGGGGTGGCGCTATTGTTTACCTCGACACGCAGCAGATAAACCGGGTAGAAACGCTATCACTGTTCGTATTTTCTAAATAATAGGGGTGAGGCATGGACCGATTTAACGCGATGCTGGTGTTCACCCGTATCGTCGAGCTGGGTGGCTTTGCCAAGGCCGCAGACAGCCTGCAAATGCCCCGGGCATCGGTAACGGTATTGATCAAACAACTGGAAGCGCATGTGGGGGTGCAGCTGTTGCATCGCACTACACGGCAAGTGAGCCCCACCCTCGATGGCGCTGCGTATTACCAGCGGTGTGTGCGGTTGTTGGCGGACCTTGAAGAGTCTGAGGGATTGTTCCGGGGCAGCCAGCCCAAGGGCACCTTGCGGGTTGAGATGCCAGCAGCCGTCGGGCGCCTGGTGGTGTTCCCGGCGCTGCCGGAATTTACCGGTCGCTACCCGCAGATTGATTTGGAAATCGGTCTTAATGATCGGCCCGTCGACCTGATTCGCGAGGGGGTGGATTGCGTGATCCGCGGCGGCCTGACTGTCGACGATTCACTGGTGGCGCGACCTTTGGTGCAGATGGACCAGATGACCTGCGCCAGTCCGGATTATTTGCGTGCCCATGGCGTGCCGCAATCGCTGGACGACTTGAACGGGCATCGCATGATTGAGTATTTTTCCAGCGCCTCGGGCAAGCGCTATGGGCTGGAGTTTCAGCTTGGCGATGACGTACGTTTGATCAACCTGCCCAAGCAAGTCTCGGTCAACAGTGCCGAGGGCTACCTGGCTGCGTGCGTGGCCGGTTATGGATTGGTGCAGACGCCGCGTTATCACGTGGCGCAGCAGATGCGGGAGGGGAGCTTGCAGGAGGTGCTAAGTGATTGCTTGCCGCCGCGTCTGGCGTTGACGGCGTTGTATCCGCCGCATCGGCAACTGTCACCGCGGGTGCGGGTGTTTGTCGACTGGTTGGTAGACCTGTGCAGCCGGCCCGACAGCGGTTTTAAACGGTAAACCGCTGTAGGAGCGAGCTTGCCTCGCGATCTTTTGATCGTTAAAAAGATCGCGAGGCAAGCTCGCTCCTACAGGGTTAGTAGACGCAGTACAGGCTTAACGTTGGTAATACCCAGGGCCACCACCGTAATAGCGGTGATCGTGATGCCATCCATGGTCAGGGAAAAATACGCACCCGCTCATGGCCAGGATGAGCAACAGCGGAACCAGCCGAATGACACGACGTAACATCTGTAAATCCTCAGGGTTGAGCCGGTGGCAGCTAAAAAGCTTCCCCGGCTGTAAGATGAGACCCTGTTTGTTTCAATTCATCTCCGGCAATTCACATTATTTTTCAGGAACAGGTAATGACTCCTAAGCAACGATTGGTGTACTCGATTTTGATCGCTCTGGTGGTGCTGGGCATCATGTTTGGTCTGTCGTATCTGCAAAACACCGGCGTGATCACCGAAAAAACCTTCCAGTACATCGCCATTGGCGTGGCTGTGGTTGTGGTGGTGATCAACGGTGTGATGCGCCGCAAGACCAAGCTTTAAGCCTCGATTTTACCCATCAGCACGGCTTCAGCCTGTGGATGCAGGCTGTAGCTCTTGTCGCTGTTGAGGACCACCACGCCTTCGCTGCACAAGCGCTTGAGCACTTCACGCACACTCAGAAACGACAGCGGGATATCCAGCGCCAGCAAGTGGCTGTGCATGCCACGCACCCCCAGCCTGCGGTCGTTACCGGCGGCAGTCAGCAAGGCATCGATGACCTTGAGACGCACCAGACTGGTTCGCAGCCCGAAGCATTTGAGTAGCTGGCGGATCCGTTCATTACCTTGCAAAGGCGCAAGCGCTTCCAGCAGGCCTGGGTCAGGCTGAAAAGCGGTATTGCGACGCTGTGGGTTGCCATCCGTTGGCAATTGCGGGTTCTGCATGCAAAAACTCCTTTCAGAGCCTGATCAGGAAAATAAAAAAGCGCTCTTACTTAACTAGACGAATGAGCGGCGTAAATCATGAACATCAAAATGTAGAAATTTTGTCGTGAATTATTCTCAATCGCGATTCGGTCCCGTGTGGCCGGGGGTTTTAGGCGATTATTAATTTTTTTTAACCTGCTTCGTTTCTTGTACAGGCTGTTCCCGGCCCGCGGTTTTCAATCGATGACGCAGCCGGGCCTTTTGTACTGATCGAGCAGGAGTCCGCGTGAGTATTTCCAAGCCGCTGAGCAAGTCGTGTTGTGCTGCGTTATGCCTGAGCCTGAGTGTGTCCGTATTGGCTCAGACACCTGCCAGCGAGGTGAGTGCCGAGATTCGTCGTACCACGTTTGGGGTGCCGCATATTCGCGCGGCCGATGAGCGCGGGTTGGGCTATGGCATCGGTTATGCCTACGCCCAGGACAACTTGTGCCTGCTGGCCAATGAAGTGGTTACCGTCAACGGCGAGCGTTCGAGGTACTTTGGCCCAGAGCAGATGACCCTCGAAGAGCGCGATAACCTCTCCAGCGACCTGTTTTTTACCTGGCTCAATACCCCGCAGGCCGTGGCTGCTTTCTGGCAAGCGCAAACGCCTGAAGTGCATGACCTGATCGAAGGCTATGTGGCCGGTTACAACCGCCAGCTAGGCGAACGCAAAGGCCTGCCTGAGCAATGTGATAACCCGTCGGTGCGGCCGATCACCACGGCTGATGTGGTCAAGTTGACCCGTCGCTTGCTGGTCGAAGGCGGTGCCGGCCAATTCGGGGAAGCGTTGGTGGCCGCTGCGCCACCGCTCACAGCATCACACGCTGCAACTCACAATCCGGGGGCTGAGCGCTTTGCCGTGGCGAGCGAGCGGATGCAGCGTTTTGCCCTGGATCGCGGCAGCAATGCGGTTGCCATTGGCAGCGAACGCTCGCAAACTGGCCATGCAATATTGCTCGCTAACCCGCATTTTCCGTGGGTGGGCGGCATGCGTTTTTACCAGATGCAATTGACCATCCCCGGCAAGCTGGATGTGATGGGTGCGGCTCTCCCGGGCTTGCCGATGATCAACATCGGCTTCAATGCGAACGTGGCCTGGACCCATACCGTGGATACGTCCAGGCACTTCACCCTGTATCGACTTGAACTCGACCCCAAAGACCCGACACGCTACCTGCTCGACGGTCAGTCGCGAGCGCTGGACAAACAAACCCTGACGGTCAACGTCAAGCAGGCCGATGGCAGCCTGGTGCCGGTGTCGCGCACCCTCTACAGCTCGGTATTCGGGCCGATGGTGCAATGGCCGGGCAAGCTCGATTGGGATAACCACGTGGCGTTCAGCCTGCGTGATGCCAACCTGAACAATGACCGTGTCTTGCAGCAGTGGTACGCGATGAATCAGGCGCGCAACCTCGATGCCCTGCAGGCATCGGTAAATACCCTGCAAGGGATTCCGTGGGTAAACACCCTGGCGGTAGATGATCAAGGGCAGGCGTTGTACATGAACGTGTCGGTGGTGCCCTACGTGGACAAGGCCAAGCTGGCGGCGTGCAGTGACCCGCGTGCGGGCCTTGAAATGATTTTGCTCGATGGCAGCCGCAGTGCCTGCGACTGGACGATTGACCCGAGCGCGGCGCAGCCAGGTATTTACCCGGCCAGCCAGTTGCCGCAATTGCGCCGTAACGATTATGTGCAGCACTCCAACGACTCGGCCTGGATGGCCAACCCCAACGCGCCGCTGAGCGGGTTTTCACCGCTTATCAGCCAGGACCGCCAACCGCTGGGGCCGCGTGCGCGTTTTGCCCTGCAACGCTTGAGTCAGCCGGGGCGTGTCAGCGTCGCAGATTTGCAAGGCATGGTGATGGACGACCGGGTGTACCTGGCGGGGCAAGTCATGCCCGACCTGCTGACCGTGTGTGAAGCCCGGCAAGGCCCTGTGTGTGCCAGCCTCAAGGCGTGGGATCAACAGGCGAATCTGAACAGCGGGATGGGGCTGGTGCACTTTCAGAACATCATGGCTCAACTGCTTGATGTCCCGGAGGTGTGGCGGGTGCCTTTCAATCCGGCAGATCCGCAGCACACCCCGCGTGGTCTGGACCTGGAGCAACCGGCCGTGGTCGAAGCCGTGCAGCACGCGCTGCTGGCGTCAGCAGCTACCGTGGCGGAGCAGGGCTTAACGCCGGAGATGACCTGGGGTGACATCCAGGGGGTCAACAGTGCAGGTCAGCGAACTCCGATCCACGGCGGCCCGGCCACGCTGGGGGTGTACAACGCCATGCAAAGTGTTCCGGTCGAGGGTGGCAAACGTGAGGTGGTCAGCGGCACCAGCTATTTGCAGACCGTGACTTTCGACGAGCACGGCCCACAGGCGCAGGGCTTGCTGGCTTTTTCGATCGCCAGCGACCCGGCTTCAAAGCATTCGCGGGATCAGACTGAGGCGTTCTCAAACAAGCAGTGGCCGCGCTTGCCCTTCACCGAGGCGCAGATCAAGGCCGATCCACAGTATGAGCTGACCACGCTTCGGGGCCATTTGTAATTTTGCAGCGCTCTAGCCTCGAGGCAGGGCGTTGATTACCGGCTGGCCGTTTTGATCGACGCGCACATACACCGGCAACACCTTGGGCAAGGACGCCACCAGGTTCGGGATTTCCTTGGTATTGAAGACCCCGCCAATCCGCAGCTGGCCGGTGGCGGTATCGGCCAGTGAGAGCGGCGTGCTCAGGTAGCGGTTGATCATGGGCAAGGCGTCGGCCAGGGTCAGGTTGTCGAGAATCAGCTTGCCATTACGCCAGGCCAGGTCGGGGGCATTGGCATAGGTCTGGCTGATTTGCGGCGCGTAGTCGCCGCCTTTGTAGCTGGCCTGCATGCCGGGCTCCAGACGCAAGCCGTCGCCACTCAGGTTCTTGTTGCTGGTGACCAGTACTGACCCTTCCAGCAGCGTGACCCGCACCTGATCTTCGTACATCCACACATTGAACTGGGTGCCGGTGACCCGGATACGCCCGTCAGCCGCCTGAACGACAAACGGGTGCGTCACATCGTGGCTCACCTTGAAAAACGCCTCGCCCTTGTTCAGGGTGACCTGGCGCTGGTCTTTGTAATTGAGGTAGGTCAGTTGGCTGCCCAGGTTCAGTTCGACCTGGCTGCCATCGGGCAACGTCGCGTTGACCACGCTGTTGCCTGCCTCAAGGCGTTTATACGCGCTGGGGATGACGCCGAGTTGCCAGCCGCTGTAGGCCGCCACAGGCGCCGCGACAAGAGCAATGGCGGCTGCTATGGCCACACGCTGCCAAGGACGGCGCTGAGCCTTGCGGGGCAGGGGCACGACCTGTGCGACAGCGGGTTGTGGCCGTGGCAAATGCTCGCTGGTGTCCCAGATGTCGAGCATTGCTTCATATTCAAAGGCGTGCAGCGGATCAGCGTTTAACCACACAGAAAAAGCGGCACGTTCCTGGTCAGTACAGTCAGGCTCGTGCAAGCGCATGCACCACTGAGCCGCAGCCTCGGTGATGGCATCGTATTCGGCTTCTGTGAGGCGTGTTTCGCTCATGTGCGCTCCTTGGTGAGGTGCATTCTAACCCTGCGCTTGTGCTAACGAAAACATGAGCCATGTCAAAAGGATGTCATTTATTGCGATGCCACGTTTTTTCTCTGCTACGGTTACTTCGGCATCTTGGTACCAGACGCAACATCAATTAATGGAGTTAAGAACATGTTGAAGAAAACTTTTGCTGCTGTGCTCACCACTGCTGTTTTGCTGGGCTCCAGCGTTGCGATGGCGCAGCCGAATCTGGATCCGAACTGGGCGTTCTCCAAAGAGCTCGTTGAAGTGCTGAAGAACAAAAACGGTTACACCGTGATCAAGAAAATTGAAGCGGAAAACCCTGCCAATGGCCTCTGGAAAGCTGAAGGCATCAAAGCGGCTGATGGTGTTCAGTACGAAATCATTTTCGACTCGACAGGCAAAGTAATCTCCGAGAAGAAAGACTGATTCTCGCCGATTTCAGTCCAGGCACTCACTGAGTGTTTGCAGCCCGATCCTGCCTGTGCGGATCGGGCTTTGTTTTTAGCGCCTGGCTCTATGTGCGAGCCATTGTTCGCGAGTAATTTCCCATAAGTCGCACGCAAATTTGCCACCGACAAAGCTGCCTTCCTGACTGCTCACCAGACGCATTGCGCCACGCTCCGAGATACGCCGAGATCCCGCGTTGGGAGCGGCCTTGGGCACGCGCATCACTTCGCGGCCCAGCGTCTCAAACCAGTAAGCGTCCACCACAGTGCAGGCTTCGCTCATCAGCCCTTGACCTTGCCAGGGCGGTGACAACCAGAACCCCCGGTGGTTATCGACGTGATCCATCAAGCTGATACTGCCAATGACCTCTTCTGGCCGGGTGCGCAAACGCAGTGTCCAGTGCCATTCTTCGCCGCGGGCCATGGCTGGCAGAGCGACGTCACGCAGGTAACTGAGGGCGCCGTCATCCGGGTACGGCCACGGCACGACATCGTTCAGGTAGCGCACCACTTCCCAATGCGGGAAGCGTTGCTGGATGGCATCAGCATCCGCCAGGCTCAAGGGCTGCAGGATCAACCGCTGGGTTTGCAAGGTGGGCGGCGCGTCCATGTGAATGGCTCCTTGCCATTAATTTGCATCGAGATTAACTCTGAATACACATCTGCGCTTTACGAGTGCGCAAAAACTTGCGCAGTTAAACGCTGTTTTTACATGGATTAACGTGCTGTAAGCCCCGTGAATAAAGGGCTGTAGCGAACTGCGCAACTTCTTGCGCAGTACTGAGCAGCTTTTTGCGCACTTTTAACCTGTTTGTGCCAGTTTCGGTGGTGGTTTTGGCCGTTAGTTAGCGCCAAACGTTTGTTTTATATGGAGTGTTTTGTTTCTGGCACGGTGCTTGATATCTCGTATGGATCTAGTAGGCGAGCGTTGCGTTCGCCGGAGGCTCCAAGATGTCAAAGCCCTTCTGGCCCAAAAACCCCAATAACGTCAACCTCTCCCGCGATGATGCGCGAAACAGTATGGGCACCTGCCCGCTGATGAAAACCACCGTGCAGTTGATCCCGCTGCGCTACGCCATCGTCGACAATCCGGGACTCGATCCCGCGAGCGAGGTTGCCATGCCCTACAGCCTCGACGCCCGGCCGCTGGGCATCCGGCTGTTGCGCGATGGCTGGTTGTACGTGATTGAGGGCAGCAGCGGGACCTTGTCCGAGTACCGTATTGAAGACGGTCTGGTCAGCGCCATGCTGTGGCAAGGTCGTGAGGTATTCGACGACGACCGTGAAGCACCGATCCACGAACCGAGGCTGATTTACGCCAAAACCAGCACGCTGTACGTCACGTATTCTGAAGTCCCGTGGACCGCGAAAAAGTGCCAGCAGGTGCTGAACTCAACGTCCGAGCGTAATCACTTCATGCAAGCGATCGACTTGAGCAAGGCCAAGTGCGACACCGGCGGGCCCCACCTGCTGACCCCGGACATGACCGAGCATTGGCTGGCCGAAGTCGCCACCGAACGAATCGAGGCAGAACAACAGAACCCTGCCACCACGCTGGCCGAGCACACCAGCAGCACCCAACAACGGCTGGACGCGGAACTGCCCGAGCACGAGCGTTTGCCCTACCTGTGGGAAACCCCCGCGCGTTTCGCTCAAACCTCCATGAACCGCCTCACTGGCTGCATTCATCCACAGTACCGGCACGACACGCTGTATCTGGTGCTGGAAGACACCTTGGGCGTCATGCGCGACCTGGCCAATTATCAGGACCACGTGGTTGGCTGGATCGACGACTGGAGCAATGGCGGGGCGAAGCAGGGCAACAACGAACGCGACTATGTACTGGCGTGCTACATCGAATCTCTCAGCCAGCTCAATGCGCGGGATGTCAAAACGCTGATCGGTGAAAGTACGGACCCGGCGCACAAAGCACTGCTGGATGATTTACAGGGCATGGCTGAGCCGCAACACGGGGTCACAAATACCGCGATTATTGAGTACCTCGAAAGAGGTGGCTTGATGACCCCGCCCGCGGGTAGCCCGGTGCCGGCGGAGCTGGAGGTGTTGCGTCAACGGGCGCAGGCGCTGGCCGAGAACATTGACTATTCACGTGGCATGAGCAACAGCGCTGATGCGCTGAATGTACTTGAAGACGTTGATCGTCGTTTCTTCACTCGTGAACACTTTCGCGTAGCGCCACCGGCATTTGTCGATGAACACTTCGAAGCGTTGATTGCTCTGGGTAAGCAACAGAGCCAGCAGATCACTGGAGTTTTGTATGGGACCAAGCTGGGCCAACGCGGCGTCAATGAACTGATCGACCGCGAAGCAATGGACCGAGAATTACTCGCCCATCGAGCCGGGCTGGCGCGCTGGAACCACCTGCTCGATGCCATCACTGCCGACCGGGTCAAACTGATGTGCTCGGGCGCGTTTCATACAGCGGGCTGGTACTTCGACCCGATGGACATCGGCCACGCCGGGCACGCGTTTGCCACTGAATATGCCTGCCTCAAAGACATTTGCCGCAGCGACGACGCTTGTGAACAACTGCTGGTGTACAGCGAGCGCAACCCCCAATTCAGCCGCCCGCTGTATTACACCTTGCCCTACAGCGCCCAAACCTCGTTGTGGGTGCACTACGCATTTTTGCTGGCCGCGGGCATGGTCCTGTTCAACAACAGCCCTGAACTCCTGGCCCGTCTGCGCAGCATTGAACAGAGCCGCTTACCGGCGCTGGACGACCTCCCGGAGAGTACCCGCTCAGTAGCCAATGCCGCCCTCAACACCCTGACCCCGGCGCTTAATCGCGGGTTGGAAAACGTGCTGGTTAACTTTGACGAGTTCTTCAAAAACAACGCCATGCCCGACGTTGAAGAACTGCTGCGCAAACTTCCCGTCGCCCTCAAATCGCGAATAGTGCAGGCGGCCAAAACCGAGGGCGTGACGTTTCACTTTGCGACCCCACAAGAACAGGCCGCGTTACGCGAAACGCTGGGTGAGACCTTCAAACTGCGCCAGGAAATAGCCCTGCTTAAACAGAAACGGGCCAGGTCCAATCGTCAACACGGGCACAAATCGCAGACCTCCCGGGAACTGCTGGAGAAAATCCAGTACGACAGCCAACGGCTGGATCTGGAGCAAAGACGGCTGGCAGCCAGCCTGAGCCCAATCCCGGAGTTGCCGGATGAACATGCACGGATTTTCGGTTCGACGCAGGGCAAAGCAGGGCTGACGGTTATCTTCCCGAATGAAGGCAAACGGCAAGTGGCCGGGTTGATGGATAACTTTCGTAAAGGTGTCCATCGCGCGCCGGTAATGAACGTGCTGGGGGATGGCGCGGCGTTGTTGCTGTTTGTGGCGCAGGCGGTGAATTTGGTTCAGGTGTTTAGAGAGGTTAGGGCTAAGGGCATAGATAATCAGGATTGGGGGGCTTTCAAGAGTGCGCTTGCTGCCACTGGAGCAGTTGGGTTTGCTGCTGCTCAAGGCGTGTTCGATACGGCGCTAAGTGCTCAGGCTAAAAATCTAGGGGAAGGCTTAGTTCGAACTTCACTCAGCCGACTGCAAGTCACGATTGGCAAGTTGCATGTTGGATTAGGTTTTTTAACTTACGCATTCGGGTTTGCAGCAGCAGTTTTTAGTTTGAATACATACCGTGACAACTGGGTGCAAGCAGTACGTAGCGGCAATCGCGGAGCCCAAAATGGTGCTTTGATCACAATGGGCGCATCGGGAGGTTTGGCCGCCACTAATGCTTATGGTTTTGGTCATACCGCAAAAGCCGGTTATCAAGTACTGATGGCAGCCAAAGGTGAGGCCCGTAAGACGGCGTGGAAGGTTGCTGGCGCTCGCCTTGGCAGCGTCTTTTTCCGTTCCAGTTGGGCCGGTGGGTTCTTCACGATACTGGAGCTGGCCGGCACCTGGCTTTACAACCGCTACAACACCAGTGGCCATGATCAGTGGCTGCAAAGTACCCCGTGGGGGCTGGATGTTGATAAACGTAAAGATCTCAACCTTCATGAGTTCCAGCATTACTTGACGTTGCAGCAGCAGGCGCCCTTTGTAGAGGTCAAACGTTCAGATGATGAATCGTTTTGGCAAAGCATGTTGGGTGGCACTAAGCCGGGCGAGATTTTCGTGATACTGCCGGGTGTGACCCTGGCCGATTATCAAGACAGGCTGGATGGACGGGCCAGTCATGGCCTTAAGATCGGCGCACAGCGAATTACAACGTTTCTTCGGGGGGATCGAGGTGTTCCCGTTGAGCAGCGCGAGGTTGTAACCGAGCAGGTGCAGGCAGGGTTATATCGTATGGTGAGCAAGCCCGAAAAAGAGCAGAGCGGACCAGCCCCCTTATTGATCAAACTGACTTATCCACGCACTCCTGAACGCACTATCGGCAATATTTCTGAGGAGTTATTGATTGAGCTTGAGCTCCAGTCTTTAGATGACGAGGGGCAATTGGTTCGGTGTAATTACCGTATTCGCTTTAATCCTCTTGAAGGCGGGCGCTTTCTCTCGGCGAAGCAACATTTCGATTCGAACGTAGGAATGCCTTTGTTGGGGATTGATGTCATGGCAATGGAGCCTTTGCAATGACTTCTTCCATATTGACAGCACCTCAACAATCAGTTGAAGAATCCCCCAAAAAAGCGGGTGACATAGAGTTTTGTCTTGCTGGGCGACAAACCTATTTGGCCCCTTTGCCGCTGCCCACAGCTGCAGAACCTTGCTGTCCGTATATCAGCGATTACAACGATATTTACTTGGACTTTGGAGGAGGTGAGCCAAATGTATTCTCATATCAGATTAATTTAGGAGGCCCTTTTACGTTTGCCTGTTTAATGTCTCTGGGAGGTTCACTATTAATCTGGCTAATGGGATTGGCTCTAGGGGACAGTGCTGCAACAAGTTGGGTTTTTTCGATAAGCTACTTCCTCTCTGCCTGGAAATTTTCAGCATGTATGTGGCTAGTAACCTCAGCTGTCTGCTTCGCCATCTGGCTCCACCACCACAAACTCTTCACCAAAGTCATCCCCACCCGCTTCAATCGCCAGCGCCGCGAAGTCTGTTTTATGCCCGACGGCGCCACAGAACCCTTGTTCGTCCCTTGGGAATCCTTGTCTGCCTGGGTGGTTCAAGGCCAAAGCGCGACGCAATACGGCGTGACCCGCCACTACGGGATGGGCATGGGCTTTGTGCATGAAGGCGAGCTGGTCAGCGTCGAATTCCAGTGCGGCGCTCTGCAACTTGCGATTGCCAATTGGGAGGCCGTGCGGGGTTACATGGAGTACGAACTCAACGACCTGCACGCCATCCAGGACCCGCTGGAACTTCAGGCTCCCGGCGACCCGCCCCATGAAGGTCTGCACACGTTTCGCAATGCCCGCGCCAGTTTGCATCGGCGTATACGGGAGAAAGAAGTGGGGTGGATCTACGGCTTTTTTTGGTACGTCTACCACGTCATGACGTTATGGACCTTGCCCAACCATTTGGTGGAGTGGGAGATAAAACGCATCGCCAAGGTCGGCCGCAAAGCCCTGCCCGAGGCGATGCGCGAATGGTCCGAGCCGCTGCCGCCCGAGCAATGGGCCAAGCCCAGTGCCGAGTTGCTCCGATTGAGCGCCAAGGTCAAGGCATTGATCAAACGCTCACCGCGCAAGCCTATTACTGAGGTGTTTGCTGAGGCGTATCGCAGCGAGCCCAACTCGCGGCAGCGTGGTTAAGCGGCTATGACGACTCAAATCACTGGGCTGCAACCTGTTCAAACAGAGCCCCCGGTATGCGGCAATGCTGTTCACTTATGCAATTTCTGCCTCTGTGGGAGCGGGCTTGCTCGCGATGGTCATTAACGATGATGCGTATTTGTCGAGTAAATGAGGCGCTCTTGAGAGCATCGCGAGCAAGCCCGCTCCCACACTTGATAGTCTTCATAAGTCATTTTTGCCGGAATTACTTCACCTACATAGGTCACAGGCGACACGTTAATGACTTTAGTGATGTCTAGGTAGACAGCCCCATGGGAGTAAGTGCAATCAAATGTTTATTTGAGGGGGGGCGAGCTTTTGCCGTGGAGCAGGTGCAGGCAGGGTTGTATCGAATGGTGAGCAAGCCCGAAAAAGAACAGAGCGGGTCAGCACCCTTATTGATCAAGCTGACTTATCCACGCAATCCTGAACGCACTATCGGCAATATTTCCGAGGAGTTATTGATTGAGCTTGAGCTCCAGTCGTTAGATGACGAGGGGCAGTTGGTCCGGCGTAATTACCGTATTCGCTTCAATCCTCTTGAAGGTGGACGCTTTCTCTCGGCGAAGCAGCATTTCGATTCGAGCGTAGAAATGCCTTTGTTGGGGGTTGATGTCATGGCAATGGAGCCTTTGCAATGACCTCCGCCATATCGACATCACCTCAACAATCAAATGAAGCCCCACAAAAAAAAGCGGGTGACATAGAGTTATGTCTTGTTGGGCGACAAACCTATTTGGCCCCTTTACCACTGCCGACAGCGGCAGAACCTTGCTGCCCCTATATCAGTGATTACAACGATATTTATTTGGACTTTGGTGGGGGGGAGCCGAATGTTTTCTCGTACCAAGTAAATTTGGGTGGGCCATTTAGCTGTGCATGCTTAGTCTCTTTTGTATTTCCACTTTTAACAGGATTATTAGCGGCGTCTTTAGGATTGGGTAGTGAGGATATTTTAGATTCGATTCAAGGAACCTTTGCAGTGTTCTGGAAGTGGGGCCTCTTCGGAGGAGGATTCTTTTTAGTCATGGCTTTTTGCATCTGGCTCCACCACCACAAACTCTTCACCAAAGTCATCCCCACCCGCTTCAACCGCCAGCGGCGCGAAGTCTGTTTTATGCCTGACGGCGCCACAGAACCCTTGTTCGTCCCTTGGGAATCTCTGTCTGCCTGGGTGGTTCAAGGCCAAAGCGCGACGCAATACGGCGTGACCCGCCACTACTGGATGGGCATGGGCTTTGTGCATGAAGGTGAATTGGTCAGCGTCGAATTCCAGTGCGGTGCCCTGCAATTGGCGATTGCCAATTGGGAGGCCGTGCGCGGTTATATGGAGTACGAACTCAACGACCTGCACGCCATCCAGGACCCGCTGGAACTTCAGGCTTCCGGCGACCCGCCCCATGAAGGTCTGCACACGTTTCGCAATGCCCGTGCCAGTTTGCATCGGCGTATACGGGAGAAAGAAGTGGGGTGGATCTACGGCTTTTTTTGGTACGTCTACCACGTCATGACGTTATGGACCTTGCCCAACCACTTGGTGGAATGGGAGATAAAACGCATCGCCAAGGTCGGCCGCAAAGCGCTGCCCGAGGCGATGCGTAAATGGTCCGAGCCGTTGCCGCCCGAGCAATGGGCCAAGCCCAGCGCCGAGTTGCTCCGATTGAGCGCCAAGGTCAAGGCGTTGATCAAACGCTCACCACGCAAGTTGATTACCGAGGTGTTTGCTGAGGCGTATCGCAGTGAGCCCACCCATAAAAAAGCCCCCGTCAAACGGGGGCTGATCTGAGGCTTAGGTTGCTGCGGGTGTTAGCCGTTGGTGCAACCGTTACCCATCACGCGGTATTCGATGATGTGACGCTGACCTTGATGGTCTTCGTACGTCATTTTTGCCGGAACTACTCCACACACATCGGCGACAGGCGACACATTAATGACTTTGGCGATGTCCAGGTCGGTGGCGTAGGTGTATTGCTCAACGGCAGGTTGGGGTTGTGCAACTTTAAGGTCGTCGGCCATCGCCAAAGTAGACAGACCCATCAGAGCAAGTGCAATCAAACGTTTCATTTTCAATAAGACCTTAAAACAATCACGACTAACTGACTTCAAGTGCCGGATGGCGGTAGAAGTTGCCAGACCACTGAGTATGTGTCTGCCACGAAGTACCGTGCCCTGTTTCAATGTTGTTTCTAGGGGGTGGTTCAATCATAAGGTTTTGCCGGGCAGGTTAAAGACCGAATGCTGCCATGCACTTATGCAGGATCGGTAACAATCCTGTAGGAGCGAGCTTGCCTCGCGATCTTTTGATCGTCAAAAAGATCGCGAGGCAAGCTCGCTCCTACGCAGGGTTGGTTCAGCAATTAATCGTTTAAGTGCCTGTCGGACAAAAACCGCTGGCATACTGCCGCGTCTGATTCAGGAGCCAAACCCAACAATGAATGTCGAGTCCCCCCTCAGTGCCTGGCAACGGGCCGTTGAACAGCAAGGTTTTGTCCAGGATCCTGCGCAATGGCAGGCGGTGCAGGTGTTGCAGCGCTGTCACGAGGCTTTGCACTCAGGGGCTCGTTCGGTCAGAGGCGTGTACCTGTGGGGGCCGGTCGGACGAGGTAAAACCTGGCTGATGGATCAGTTTTACCAAAGCTTGCGCGTCCCGGCGCGGCGTCAGCATTTCCATCACTTTATGCAATGGGTGCATCAACGGCTGTTTCAGCTGACCGGCGTCGCCGACCCGCTCAAGATCATCGCCAAGGACTTGGGCAAGGAACTGAAAGTGCTGTGTTTTGACGAGTTGTTCGTCAATGACATTGGTGATGCGATCATTCTCGGGCGGCTGTTTCAAGTGATGTTTGACGAGGGTGTGGTGCTGGTGTGCACCTCGAACTTGCCGCCAGAACAGTTGTACAGCCACGGCCACAATAAAGAGCGTTTTGCCCCCGCGATCACCGCCATTCTCAAGCACATGGACATCGTGTCAGTGGACGGCGCTGAAGACCATCGTCTGCACCCCGGCATTGCGCAACAACGTTATTGGGTGAAAGCAGCGGATCAGTCGAGTGTGATCGGGCAGGTGTTCACGGAACTGACAAAAGGGCAGGAAACTTCGGATGCTCCGATTGCTGTAGGCCATCGCTCAGTGAACGTTGTGCGGGCCGGTGCGGGAGTGTTGTGGTGCAGCTTTCATGAATTGTGTGAGCAGCCGTTGGCGGCCACGGAATTTATGCAGATCTGTGATCAATACACGGTGATTTTGCTCAGCGACGTGCCTTGCCTGAGTGCCGAGCAACGCGAAGGCAAGATCGCCCGTGGTACGGAAGATGGACCGGTGAAGGTCGAGGCGGGTGATCGCGATCTGCCGCAGTTGTCGATCTATGACGACAGCGTGCGGCGATTTATTGCGCTGGTCGACGAATGCTACGACCGCAAAGTACCGCTGTGTATTGAGGCGCAAGTGCCGATGGACCAGTTGTATACCCAGGGCTACCTGGAGTTCGCTTTCCGCCGGACCTTGAGCCGCTTGCAAGAAATGCAATTGCAGCGCTTTGGTGTGCATTGACCCGGTAGCCGCAGCCTGCGGCAGCGGCTACAGGTGTTTAGCGTTTAATCCCACTCAGGCGCCACGCTTTGCGGGTTGGTCAGGCGATGCCCGCGGTCCAGCTTGGCAATCTGCGCCATGTCTTCTGCGGTCAGCTTGACCGATTGTGCCTTGAGGTTGCTCTCAAGGTTGGCGCGCTTGGTTGACGACGGGATTACCGAATAACCCAGTTGCATCGCCCACGCCAGGGTCACTTGTGCCGGGGTGGCGTTGTGGCGTGTGGCAATTTTGACAATCACCGGATCTTTCAGCACTTCGCCGTAGGCCAGGGTCATGTATGAGGTGATATGGATCCCGTGGCTTTGTGCGAACTCCACCACTTTGCGGTTCTGCAAGTACGGATGCAGTTCGATCTGATTGGTGGCGATGTTCTCGGCACCCACCGCGGCAATCGCTTCTTTCATCAGCGCGATGGTGAAGTTGGACACGCCGATGGCCTTGGTCAGACCTTGTTTCTTGGCTTGTAGCAGTGCACCCATAAATTCTGCGACCGGTACTTCATGCTTGGGTGAAGGCCAGTGAATCAGCGTCAGGTCCAGGTGATCGGTGCGCAGTTTTTTCAGGCTCTCTTCGAGGCTTGGAATCAACTTGTCTTTAGTGAAGTTGCTGACCCAGATTTTGCTGGTGATATACAGCTCACCACGCGCAACGCCGCTGCTGGCAATGGCCTGGCCGACGTCGGCTTCGTTCTCATAAATTTGCGCCGTGTCGATTGCCCGGTAGCCCAGTTCAAGGGCGTTGGTAACCGAATCAATAACCACTTGGCCCTTGAGGCGGAAGGTGCCGAGGCCGAATGCTGGGACTGTCATGGATAACTCCTGGGTGGTCGTAAGAATGGGGTGAGTATCTACGGCTTGAGCGGTGGGAAAAACCATAGCCCACGCAAAGCAATCTTGACCGCAAGGCATGAATGAATGATCCCCGTGCGAGTTAAATTTCATCGTTGAGCAAACGTTCTAGCTTGGATAACGCCTGCATTCAGGCTTGGACAGGTAGTGCAATGACGATTTCTCGACGATGGTTTATCGCTGGTTTGGCGATCACCGGCGCAGCAGCGCCTGCGGTGTATTTTGGGCATCGCGAGCTGACCCGGGTCGATGAGCCGATTACGCCCGGTGAAGCAACTGTCGATTTGGCGGACACGGCGGGCCAGCAGATCGCCGATCAATTGCGTGGGTTGTGGACGATCCGTTTCACTGGCCGTGATGCCGGGCTGGACGGTTTGCCTGCGGATGACCTTGAAGTGTGGCTGGATATTGCGCCGCGTGGGCGTGGGGTGCGCGGTTATCTGGACACAGCACAGGTGCTGCACAGTGAGCAAACGCCGCGCTATCGCATTTTGGCTGATCTGGTTGAGCCGGACCCCAAGCACATGTACTGGCGCCTGACCCGCAGCGCCGCCGCCAACGGTCAGCCAGATTACGAGTTCAGTTTCAGTCTTGATGAGGTCTGGGGCATGTTCGGCAACGCTGGCAGTGGCACCCTGAGTGGCCGTGTGCAGCGTCTGGACCGAGCACTGGCGTTGCCCGAGCAAGACAACCGTTTTGTCGCGCTCAAGCGCACCTTTCCCGAGGCCCGGCAACGTATCCCGCTCAACCCCACATTGCTGGACTGGCTGGTATCGCCTGAGCACCGCTTGTTCCACCAGCTGTGGCATGCCTCGCGTGATACTTGGCATGAGCTGTCCGAGGACAAGCGCAATGCGCTGCGCGGTATTGGCTGGCAGCCCGGTCAGCGTGACAGGGAGCGCGATGCGCGTGGCCCTCGTAAAGACCGTAACGGGTCGGGCGTCGACTTTTTTTTCATGCACCGGCACATGCTGATGGCTGCACGCTCGATGCAGGACTTGCCGTCGTGGCCTTCGTTCCCGATGCCGCAGCCCGAGCTTGAACGCGACCGGGCCGGATTTGCCCGTTATTTCGACAACCATGATGGCAGCGCCTTGCCGCCGACCTGGCTGGCAGAAGGCGATGACACCTACACCCAATGGCTGAGTGACATCAAACAGGCCGAGACGTATCACAGCAACTTCGAAGTCTGGGAGTCACGCTATAGGGACCCGCGCTATCTGTCGACGCTGACCTTGGGTCAATTCGGCTCTGAGGTAGAGCTGGGCCTGCATGACTGGTTGCACATGCGCTGGGCGTCGGTGCCACGTGACCCGTCCAATGGCGCGCCAGTACCCTTGGCGCGGGATCCGGCAGACTTCGCGGCACGTTGGTACGTGGCGGAAAACGATTTTCTGGGCGACCCGTTTTCGTCTCATATCAACCCGGTGTTTTGGCGGTTTCATGGCTGGATCGATGATCGTCTGGAGGACTGGTTTCGTGCCCACGAACGGTTTCATCCCGGCGAGTTGACGCGTCTGGAGGTCAACGGTGTGCCGTGGTTTGCGCCGGGGCGCTGGGTGGAAGTTGATGACCCGTGGTTAGGCCCGGACACCCACGGTTGCAGCACCACACCGGGGTTGAGTGTGGGCAAAAGCGTCGAGATGGACCCGGAAACCATGAAGCTCGCGCTGCGCATTACCTTTGGCGATGAGAAGAAAATTGACGACTTGCTGCGCCGGGTACCGCGTCGGCCGTGGTATGCGCGGCATTTGGTGGTTAAACCCGTGTGAGCCCCAGGGAAGATCAAAAGATCGCGAGGCAAGCTCGCTCCTACATCGCGATCTTTTGGTTGTTATTGCACCTGCCAGCCCCCGCCCAACGCTTTGTATAACGCGATGCTGGCTTGCAAGCGAGCCATGCGCAGTTGCACGTGCTGGTCTTGTGCCTGATACAGCGTGCGTTGGGTTTCGAGTACCGTCAGCATGACTTCGGCGCCGGCTTTGTAGCGGCTTTGGGCAATGTCGAAGGCCTGTTGCGCCTGTTGCAGTTCTTCGTCTTGCCATTGCCGTTGCTGGTCCAGGCCGCTGGCGCTGTTGAGGGCTTTTTCAACGTCGGCAAAGGCGCTGATGATGCTCCCGCGATAGGTTTGCAACAGCTCCTGCTGACGCGCCACAGTTTTGTCGCGTTCTGCGCTGAGGCGCCCGTTGTTGAAGATCGGTGCGGCCAACCCGGCCGTCAGGTTGTAGAAAGGGCTGCGCAACATGTCGCCAAAGCGGTCCGCGCCTGAGCCCAATGTCGCGCTCAAGGTCAGGCTGGGCAGCATGGCCGCACGCGCGACGGTGATATCGGCTGAGGCCGCGGCCAGTTTGGCCTCGGCGCTGGCAATGTCGGGGCGTCGGCTCAGCAGTGCACTGGGCAGTCCGCTGCCGATGTCTGGCCACTGCAATTGGGCAAATGCTGTGTCGCCCAAGGTGAGGCGTTGCACGGGTTCGCCCAACAAGACCGCGAGGGTAATACGGGCTTCCTGAGCTTGCTGGGCCATCAGTGGCAATTGCCGTTGTTGAGCAGCTACCAGGCTTTTTTGCTGAGCCAGCTCGAGGGCCGTGGCAGAGCCTGCGTCATAGCGGGTCTGAACCACGTGCAAGACGCTTTGGGCGTTGGTCAGGTTGAGCCGCGCAATGCGCAGTTGCTCGTCAAAGGCCAGGGTTTGCACGTAGCTGGTGGCGACACCGCTGAGCAAGGTCAACTCGACGGTGGCCTGGTCAAACTCGCTGGCATTGAGCGTGTGCAGAGCGCTGTCACGGGCTGCGGCTTTGCCGCCCCAAAAGTCCACTTCGTAGCTGGCCGTCAGGTTGGCGTCAAAGGAGTCCACTGCCTTGTTGTTGTCGGTGGCGTCCAATTGGCTGTAACCCTTGCCGCGCAGCAGTTTTTCACGGTTGGCGCTGCTGGCGAACTTCACTTCGGGTAGCAGCGGGGCGCCAGCAATAACGGCTGTGGCGCGGGCTTGCTGGACGCGGGCAATGGCTGCGGCCAGGTCGTAACTGCCGACCCGTGCTTGAGCGATTAGACGGTCCAGGGCCGGGCTATGAAAATGACTCCACCATTGCTGGCTGCTCAGTTGGCTGGCCTGCGTGTGGGACGATTGCCAGGCCGGGGGCGGTTGCAC